>CAZAPB010000182.1:0-1567 GCA_964486835.1 uncultured Planctomycetia bacterium | reverse complement strand
ACCTAAATACCCAGAAACTCTACTTCTAGGCTGTACAGATTCAGGGGGAAGGTCACCAGGACCATCGAATGGCGCCGCCTCAGAACCCGTTGTTCTGTCATTTTAATATTTGCGCACATTGGAATAGATTAAATCGAGGTTGATTTTATTACCAGACAAAAGAATCTTCTCCTCCGTTTCCGTCCGCAATTATCCCCCACTCTGTCGCATCAATCTGACACTAATAATTCATTCCCTCAGACTACAGCCAGGATTTTAATCATTGATTGTGCTAAGATACGCCCAATAGTGAACTCCAATTAGCCAAATTTAAATTTTTATTGCCTTTTAACCGTTGTGCTTCTTATAATAAATAAATCTAATAATGCTACCCACACGCAATATCACTGTGTTGTTTCGACTATGGCTTCCGGTAATTGTGTGGGCATCGCTTATATTTTACCTTTCCTCGATACCGGGACTGCGTTCCTCCTCCAGCTACGATCTGCTATTGAGAAAAGGGGCGCATATTTTTGAATACCTGATCTTAACCTTGCTTATGCATCGCGCCTACACCCAAACACTCCCGCTCTCACCGGTGCTGTCTTTCGTGTTGCCGGCCGTTACGACACTCGTGTATGCCGTCTCAGATGAGACGCACCAGTTATTTGTTCCACAGAGAAGTGGTTGCGCGCGTGATGTACTGATCGACGCTTTGGGTATCTTGGGTTTTTATATACTGTTAAGAATATTCGGGCTTTTTCAAAAAAAGAAGACTTGATCAGAGGCAGGTTCGCGCAGTCTCCGTTGCGAAGGACCGCCGCCGCCACGATCGACCTCACCGTCATCCCGATCGACAGGTCGTAGAAAAGCGTCATTCCCTCAAGAAGGCTGTGGCTAAAAATTCCCACCAACACCGCCACGGCACCCGCTGTCACGCTCCAGTGAAGATCACCGAAGTATGCAATATGTCTTACCAGATAGCATGCCGCCAGTGGCTCTTAGAAAACAAAATCCCCCGCCCATCCGAAGATGGAACGGGGGATTTCCTTAAACCAACCGTATAACTAAAGTTTTACGACGTTGGTGGCTTGCTCACCCTTGGGGCCCTGTGTGATATCAAAAGATACCAACTGACCTTCGGCTAACGTTTTGAAACCTTCGCCCTGAAGCGCTGAAAAATGGACGAAAATGTCCTTGCTTCCGCCTTCGGGTGTAACAAATCCATAGCCTTTTTGGTCGCTAAACCACTTCACTGTGCCTCTTGCCATGATCTATATGCTCTTTTCTTATTTTACTTGTGTTGTATCCGTCTTCGTCCGCTGAAAATAAAAAAACCGCGAATTAAGTAAGGTTCGCGGATTTCACTGCATTATTGACTGCGGTTCCAAAAACAACCTTTACTATATTACGAAAAATAATGTACCACATCCTTTCCGAAAGTCAAGAGCTCTGCGGCGTCTTTCGGGAGAGCAAAGACACATGGTATCCAGGTAGCCAAACTTTTCTATCAAAGGTTTGGGGAGTTTAAGCTTTGGCTCTACATCAAAGAAAGGGGCACTAAGGTTCTCTAAGTTATAATCGGTGT
>CAZAPB010000181.1:0-1574 GCA_964486835.1 uncultured Planctomycetia bacterium | reverse complement strand
GCCCTTATCCAGAGCTTTTAGCGCCAAAAGATGCGCTTGGGCAATATCCTCAATATGGATGTAGTCGCGCACGCAGGTGCCGTCCGGCGTGTCAAAATCATCTCCGAAAATAACCAGTTTCTTTTGTTTACCCAAAGCCACTTTAAGGATATTGGGGATCAGGTGCGTCTCGGGATCATGCGTTTCCCCTATCTGGCCCGAGCGATGCGCGCCGCAGGCGTTAAAGTACCGCAAAGCGATAAATTTTAAACCGGATACGCGCGCCAGGTCCTTTAGCATCCACTCAATGACAAGTTTTGAACGGCCATAGGGATTGGTCGGATTTTGGGGGTGCGCCTCACTGAGGGTAGTACGCATAGGCTCCCCGTAAGTCGCGCAAGTTGACGAAAAGATAAACTTGTTCACCTTCGCGCGGCGCATTTCTTCCAGCAGGTGAAAGCAAGCCAGAACATTGTTATCGTAGTACTTCATCGGATCCTCGACGGATTCCCCGACAAGCGCACATGCGGCAAAGTGCATGACCGCGCTGATCTTGTGCTTTTGAAATACCTTTTGGATATCTGAGGGCCTGCGCAGATCACCTTTAATAAAAATAGCTTTTTTATCTACCAAAAAACGATGCCCAGCGCTAAGATTATCGAACACAACCGGCTGATAGCCCTTTTCGAGAAGTCTTTTGACCATCGCCGAGCCGATATAGCCGGCTCCGCCCGCGACAAGAATTTTTTTAGCCATCAGGAAACCCCCAGATCGGCGGACAACGACCCGCCGCTAAATATAAGCTGCATTGTTTTTTTTGAGAGAAGCAGTTGCGTAAAACTTCTTTCACAGTCTTTCCCAAACACCTTTTCCAATAGGAATACCACGGCCCACCGCATGAAATTAATGCCGTATTTGACGGTTAGCAAAGTTTTGAGCGCCAAGACGCCGGGCAGGCCATAGTATTTTTTCGTGAAATAGATCTGGCTGCGTCGATACTCGACCAGCACATGGAGAATATTTTTTTTTGCCGAAACCCCACCGTAGTGAATGATCACCGCCTCGGCGTCATAATGGATCTCCAGCCCAAGGTCCTGTATCCTGCGGCAAAGATCAATATCCTCAAAATACATAAAAAAATGCCCATCCAATAGACCCGCCCTCTCAAGCGTGCGCTTGCGCGCCATCAAGCAGGAACCGGAGACCCAGTCAACCTGAGAGCGACCGGAATATTTCTGTTCCAGGTAGTCACGTATTTTAAGATCGTTAAGCGAAAGACGCACGTGCATCACTTTGCGGAATATTTCGGAAAAAAATGTCGGAAAACTTCCCCAAGAAAGCTGCAGCTTGCCGCCCTCATCATCAAACTGCTTAGCGCCCACGGCGCCTACTGATGCATTCGCGATCAGATGCTTGAGCATGCGATCGAGGCTGTTGTCGACGATCTTGGTATCGCTGTTCAGAAGCAAAATATATTCACCGCGGGCATTATTGATGCCCAGATTATTGGCGCGCGCAAAACCAAGATTGGCTCCCGTCTCAATGCAAAGAATATCAGGGAAGCTTTCGCGGATCGTCTGGAGACTGCCGTCCCG
>CAZAPB010000180.1:0-1720 GCA_964486835.1 uncultured Planctomycetia bacterium | reverse complement strand
GATGGGTGGTAAGTCCTCCGCTTTTGCTTTATGGAATTTACAAGAAAGAGGCGTGCTCTATATTGAACCAGGCACGGAAATTTATGAAGGGATGATTATTGGAAATGTGACTAAGGGTGAAGATATGGATGTGAATCCAATCAAAGGAAAAAATTTAACTAACGTCCGTAAAACATCTTCTGATGAAGCTATTTATTTGACCCCCGCTATGCCAATTGATATTGAAAAAGGTCTGGAGATTATGGGTGATGAAGATTATTTGGAAGTCACTCCACAAAATACTAGATTACGAAAAAAATATTTAACTAAAATTGATCGAGCAAGAGCGGTGAGATAAAATATTCGCAAAGTTTATTAAAAAATAACCATTTTTAAAGCGCGTGATCCCGAAGAACCACGCGCTTTTTTGAGCAGGCTACGCTTATAGGTCAGCCGCGAGCTCAGTTAATTTATTGATGAAAGAGCTGGTACAAATGCCAGTCCTAGGAAGTGTGACACCACACTTGACTGATCCAGCGAACGAAAATCGATTCGATCTTCGAATTGACCACCATCCTTTTGGATAATACTTCGTACCGGCACCTTGCCATCCTTACTGGCACAGGCGACGGACAGACAGTTTGTCACCCAGTTTTTCCGACGCGCTTGAGCAGCAATACTCATCGCTCGAAAGATTTCCTCAATGTTTCCTCGATTATGCGACGGTACGGTTGAGAGAACTTCGGGCAGGAGCGCCAAACGAAAACCCCGTTGTTTTGCCAAACCCACTGATTGGGCCAGCGTCATGTCTCGGCGGACGAACCCCATGGACAATGACACCATTTTTTTACCCTGCGGAAGTGGAAAAAGATTACCATGGCTCTCCGTCAATCGAAGAGCGTCATAATCAATCTCCCCTAAAAGCCCTGCCACTATCACAAAGTTGTCCATCATTCGCAAAACCCTCCTACACCTAACCAACAGTTTTACCAAACACGTATCAGCCACACAGCTGATACGAAAATTAAACAAAATTTACAAAGACCAAAACGACCTTTAGCCTACCACAACTATACAAAAAAGCAAGCCTTGCGACTTGCCCTTTTGCTTGCCCGCCTTTCGGAGGGTTTATAACTTTTTTAGAATTAGTATCTTGAACCACCTGATCGGTTGTTGTCAAAATTTCTTCTTGGAGGCCTCTCGGAAAGAGGTTTTGCCTCATTCACGGTAAGCTTTCGTCCCTCAACATCAGCTCCGTTCATTTTTTCTATAGCCGCATCTGCTTCCGCATCATTGACCATATTAACGAAACCAAAACCTCGGGAACGTCCAGTCATCTTGTCTGAAATAACACTAGCTGATTCTACTTCTCCCATTGCGGAAAAAGCATCCTTTAGGGAAGCGTCAGTGGTATTGTAAGAAAGATTTCCAACGTATAATTTCTTTGCCATTGCATTTAATAATTACTTTATCGATAGAGCGACCACCTACACCGGCTAAGAAATTACTTGCTTAAACCCGCGAGAACATCTACGACAGGGTGAGTATAGCACAACCGCCCCGTCTCGCAAAGCCTCGCCACCCCTCCTTAACCAAAGAGGGGTTTTAATACTTATAATATTTACTCTCTTCTTAATCCTCTCTTTGGTTAAGGAGAGGTGGACATTCTGATGAACGGAGCGGTTGTTATTAACCTATAGATGATCTTTTTATTTTCAAAGCCAACGCCGAAAAACCAATT
>CAZAPB010000179.1:0-1747 GCA_964486835.1 uncultured Planctomycetia bacterium | reverse complement strand
ACCCAAAAAAAAGAGGTTGATGAGGCGATCAAGTGGTCCAAGACCATCACGGATCGTCCGTGCATACTTAATTTTATGGTCACCGAAGAAGAAAACGTATATCCGATGATCCCTGCGGGCCAGTCGTTCGAAGAGATCATGGATATGGCTTAGAAAGGTCCTCTTATGGCAGTGCATGATGTTACACCCACAGAAAGCCGTACTTTGTCCGTGTTGGTCGAGAATCACGCGGGTGTTCTTTCCAGGGTGGTCGGTCTTTTTTCCGCGCGCGGATTCAATATCCGATCTTTGGCTGTGGGTGAGACAGAGGACCCGACCGCTTCGAGGATTACGCTCGTGGCTGAGGGCGATCAGAAGACCATTGAGCAGATAAAAAAACAGCTCAACAAGCTTATCGATGTTATCAAAGTACAGGATCTGAGCGAAGAAGGTTTTGTGGATCGCGAACTGATGCTGGTGAAACTGAAGAACACGCCTCAGGTCAAACAGGCGATCAAACCCATTTTCTCGCAGTACCGTGCTGTCATTGCCGATGAGAATCAAAGCATTGTGACGCTGGAGTGCACAGAGACGCGCGAAAATACCAAAAAACTTTTTGAGATTCTCAAAGGCATCGGCATCGTCGAGATCGCCCAGACGGGTGCGGTCGCGCTTTCAAACAAACTACCCAAAGTTTAATAACCCGATCATCTAAAAAGGAAAAGTAAAATGGCAAAAATTTATTATGACAAGGATGCGGACCTTTCTTATTTCAAAAATAAAACAGTCGGTGTTATCGGTTACGGGATTCAAGGCCGCGGACAAGCCCTGAATCTCAGGGATAGCGGTATCAATGTGTTGGTTTCGCAAAGAGCCGGTGGGCCAAACTATGAGATCGCCAAAAAGGACGGTTTTAAGCCTCTGGACGCGGCTGAGTTGGCGCAAAAGTCGGATGTGATCATTATTCTGGCGCAAGACCCTTTACAGGCGGATATTTACCGCAAGAGCGTGGAGCCCTATCTTTCTAAGGGAAAAGCGCTGGCTTTTTCACACGGCTTTAATATTCATTTCAAGCAGATCGTACCGCCGAAATTCGTTGATGTGTTCATGGTAGCCCCCAAGGGCCCCGGCAGCCTTGTGCGCAAACAGTACGAAGAAGGAAAAGGCGTACCGTGCCTGATAGCGGTTTATCAGGATGCCTCCAAAAACTGTAAAAAACTCGCGTTGGCTTATGCCAAGGCGCTGGGCGGCACACGTGCCGGTGTTATTGAAACGACATTTAAAGAAGAGACCGAGACCGATCTTTTTGGCGAACAGTCTGTGCTCTGCGGAGGAACGGCCGCGCTGGTGATGGCAGGATTTGATACGCTGGTCAAGGCCGGGTATCAACCGGAGATCGCTTATTTTGAGTGCCTGCATGAGTTGAAACTCATCACGGATTTGATCTATTCGACCGGTATACAGTGGATGAGGAAGCGTGTTTCTGATACGGCTGAATTTGGCGATCTGACGCGTGGGCCGCGCATCATTAATAAGAGCACGCGCAAGGAAATTGGAAAAATATTGAAAGAAATACAATCCAAAAAATTCGCCACTGAATTTTTGACGGATTACAAAAAGGGGAAGAAGCGGTTTGAAAAACTCCGCCATGAGCATGACAACCACCCCATTGAAAAAGTCGGCAAACAACTGCGTGGCATGATGAAGTGGATGTAAATGTAGATCAAAGATTAAAGATTAAAGATCAAAGATTAAAGATCAAAGATCA
>CAZAPB010000178.1:0-1823 GCA_964486835.1 uncultured Planctomycetia bacterium | reverse complement strand
GGATGCCGAGAAAGTTGATTTTATCGGCGGCGTGTGCCGTGTGCTGGGAAAGGGGAATAAAGAAAGGCTTTGCCCAATTGGCAGCCGGGCGCTCAAAAGCATACGTGATTACCTGGAGGCAAAGAACTTAAAAAACGAAAAAAAAATATCCAAGAAAGCGGCCACAAGAGCGCTATTTTTGAATCACTCACCTAATCAACAGGGCTCCCGGTTGACCAGCCGCAGTATTTGCGGCATTGTGGACCGCTACATTGAGATGACCTGCCGCCGTGAAAATATTTCGCCGCATACGCTCAGGCATTCGTTTGCGACCCATTTGCTTGATCGGGGCGCGGATCTTCGCTCCGTGCAAGAACTCTTGGGACATGAGAATCTTTCGACTACGCAGATCTATACCCATGTTTCCACACAGCGTCTTAAGGAGGCCTATGATAAAGCGCATCCAAGGGCCTAGTGTCATTGAGAATTCAAAGGTAAACCAGGAATGTTGATTAAATTTATTTATAGCATATTATTTTCATTGTTTTCAGTTTGCTATCTGCCTATTTTTATTATCAAAGGAAAAGGCAGGGGCGGGATCGGTTCCAGGTTGGGCCGTGTGGATGATGAGGTTTGCAAGAGGCTTGATGGAAAAAAAGTGATTTGGGTGCACGCGGTCTCGGTGGGCGAAGTGGCGCTGGCGACGCGGCTGATTACCCACTGGAGAAGTATCTTCCAGTCGGCGCGATTTGTACTGACTGTGACGACGGTGGCGGGTTATGAAGTGGCCCAAAAGGGTAAACATACTGAGGATGTGGTTCTGCAGTTTCCTGTGGATTTCCGCTTTTCGGTCAGACGGTTTATTAGCGCGATTAAACCGTCAGCGGTGGTCATGATAGAGACCGAGATATGGCCCAATCTTATTTGGGAGGTTTCGGAGAGGAAAGTACCGATGTTTATTATGAACGGCCGTATTTCTGACAAGGCTATAGGGAAATACCGGCGTATCCGCGGTTTCATCGGGCCGCTTTTGAGGCGCTTTACCGCGATCGCGGCGCAGGATGAGCGTATGCGTCTACGTTTTGTGGAGTTGGGCGCGGATGCCGCGAAAGTGTGGCAGGCAGGAAATCTCAAATTTGACTGGCGGCCATCAGAGAATGTTGCCCCTGATGTATCGCAGGCGATACAAAGGCTTTCATCTGGCGGCTCTTTCCTATTTTTGGCGGCCAGCACACATCAGGGTGAAGACGAAGTGATGATGGACACCTATCTCTGGTTAAAAGATAAAATCCCGGGTTTTGGTTTGCTTTTGGCGCCCAGACACTTGGAACGGATTGCTTCGATACAGGCGCTGGCGGACAAAAAAGGAATCGTGTTAAAAAAGATATTCACCGACGCCAATAATGGATATGATGTTAAGGGTTCGAGCGTGTGGGTTTTGGACCGAATGGGTGTATTACAGCACCTTTATGCCGCCGCATCGGCTGTATTTGTGGGAGGGAGCCTGGTGTCTGTCGGCGGTCACAATCCTGCGGAGCCGGCCTATTATGGCAAACCGGTGCTGTTTGGCCCGCGAATGGATAATTTTTTAGAAATGTCGCGGCTTTTTACTGAAGGCGGGGCGGCTAGTACCGTCCGAAACGGCTTGGAGCTTCGTCAGAAACTCCTGTTATTGGCCGTAGATCCAGCGGAGCGCCGACGGATCGGTGAGAACGCGAAAAATATTTTGAGCAGCCATCAAGGCGCGCTCGACAGATGCACTCGTATATTCAGTCAATTAACAGAAGAGGTTTTGAAGTGAGAAAAAAAATAATCAAATTTCTAGCTCGGATTTATCACAAAGG
>CAZAPB010000177.1:0-1838 GCA_964486835.1 uncultured Planctomycetia bacterium | reverse complement strand
AAAGAACAAGGATCAGTATCAAACTACAGAGAAGCAATTGTTCAAGAGTTGTTGATATCAGTATTGGTTTATGAGCCTGGGCCAAAGAGGTGCCTCGTCCGAGAGCCTGAGCCTCGGCGGCAAAATCAGAAAAAAGCTCCTGTTGGTTTTCTTGAGGCTTTATCTCGCTCATTTTGTCTGGTTGAATCCTTATTATAGAATGTCGCCGGAAAGCTGAAATATTGGCCCCCGGACCCCTCGCAGTGTCCAGGTGTTTCCGCCATAAACAAGACCAGCAGAATGCCAACCGTTATTGTCAGACACCATTTTTTTTAGAATTGTGCCGGGCCAAATAGAACAGAGACTCGCTGAAACCGACCATCTCACATTCATTTTCGTCACACGTTCCTGTTCAAAAAGAACGCCCCCCCGGGCCGTAAAATCCTCGGACCGAAGCTCAAGTATGCGCAAAAAATGTCTTTGTTGCCCAGGAGATGTAATAAAAAAAACACCGTCCAAGTCTGCCTGGAGAAACTGCCCTTCTTTGCTGACCCATGTCATTAAACCATTGAGCCTCGTCCGAAAATAATTGCCCGGTTTTAAATCAGCCGCTCTCACTAGTACAAATCCGGAACCCCACGGACCATAATGCTGGGCTTGTGTAGGTCCGGCTTCCAGCCAGGGATCGCCACCCCTGGCCGGTCCCACCGAAAAATCGCGCACCGACAACCCTTTCCATCCTTGCGGCCGCGCGCCACTGACGCGAACACTCACCTTGTATTGCCGGCTAAGATACCACGAAATCAGATCATCCGCGCGCATGACAAACACAAAACCAGTCCCCGCTATAATCAGGGCAATGGCGCCAAATAGATGGTTTCTTTTCATCTATTTTTCCTGATAAGCCTCCGCATTTTTCTATTGGAGAGGATTTTGATGAAAACATCCACCACATGCGGGTCAAATTGAGTACCGCGATTACGCGACAGCTCTTCCTGCGCTTCCTCAATGGTTGCTTGATTACGGTAAGGACGACCCGAGACAATGGCCTCAAAGGCGTTTAGCACCGAAAAGATTCTGGCGCCGATGGGTATTTTTTCGCCCTTGAGTCCCTTGGGGTATCCCGTGCCATCATATTTTTCCCGGGAATAAAGAATGATCGGAGTTACTGACCTAAGGTTTTCAAAATGCTGGACAATGCGGGCGCCTTTAATGGGATGCTCTCGCAGAAGCTTGAACTCATCCCCTGTCAGTTTTTCAGATTTCTTCAGAATTTCATCAGGAATGCCTACCTTCGCCGTATCTTTTAAGAGCACCGCATAATGCAATGCCTGTGATTCCTCCTCATTGAGGTGCATGTCTTGCGCTATCGTGTTGGCGATTTTGAGAAAAACAGCAGGAGAGAAATGATTTCCCGAATGTGCCTTAGAACCCAGGATGACAGCCAGTGATTGAATAGTGCCTAGAGTCGTGCGCCGCTGTTCCTCATAAAGCTGTGCGTTCTTGATGGCGATAACCGCTTCCTCAGCCAACGTAGTAAGTATCTCAAGATCAAAATGGTTAAACGGTTTTTTGTCCTTTTTATCTCGTACCATAACGACGCCCATCAAGTCCTCATCGATCAGCGGGATGCACATGAATTTCTTTCTCAAAAGCATTTCACAGGTCTTTGCTACTCGCCCTTCGGTTCCCTGATTAAAAGCTATTGTTTGCGGCTCATGATTCCTTTTTGGATAACCAACCCTGGCTTTGCAAATAAGACGTTCTTCTTTGCGTCTTTTTGAACGCGCTCCCCCAACGCCGGCTTTATCCACAAGATAGATGGCGCATTTTTGAACGCGCAGAACCTGCGCTGTCAA
>CAZAPB010000176.1:0-1907 GCA_964486835.1 uncultured Planctomycetia bacterium | reverse complement strand
TGGGGCAATCTTTGCGCTGGGAGTCTGTAAGAACGAGGATGAATAGGGCACTGTCCCTATTTTTCCTATTTTTCTATCTATAAAGACGTCCGCGATTGAGGGTGAGTGTTTAAACCGGCAGTCGGTGTGGTCAAAGTTAAATTGTAGTCAGGGAAAATCAGTATGCTAAATATAGCAAGCCGAGCGTTAGTTTTTTTCTGTGCCATTACGCTTCTGTCCGGCTGCGGCATGTCAATGGAAGAAAAGGAGCTTTATGAGATCAACGCTCCCGATAAGTCGTTCAAGCTCATTGTAACGCAAACATGGCAAGGAACGCCATACGGGGTACAAGGTAAAATCTATATTTCAGATTGGAATAGGAATAAGAAACGGTTTGTTACGAATTATTTCGAAGATTTTGACGATGATCTCTTGGTTGAAAATAGAATTGTGTGGCAGGAAGAAACAAAAAGTTTCCAAAATAATATATTCAAAGACCGAATTTCACTGATTAACATAGAATCTTTTCCGCTGGATAGTAATTTGGTCAAAAAGTGATATTGTTACGCACGGTTAACGGATAAACACCTATGAAAAATAGGGACAACGCCCTATTATTAATGTTTCCCCGAGGATATTGGCATGAAAAAGCGTTTGATTGAGCCCATAGCGGTGAAGTACGCCGGCAGTATTTTGCGACGTGCGTTCGGGCGAGATGTCGACTTTTTTGGTATTCATTTACTGCGAGGGGGTCTTTTTAATGCTTCCTACAAAGTGGGCCTTCGCGGCAGAGCGCCGGTTGTTTTGCGCGTGGCGCCGCCGGCTGGTAAACCGCTTTTGGACTATGAGAAAAGCCTCTTAAAAAGAGAAGTGTTTTTTCTGCCGTTGCTTTGTGCTCGCGGAGTACCTGTGCCGCGCGTTCTTTTTCAGGATTTTTCGGCCGCTATCTTGCCAAGAGATTACGTGATTCTCGATTACAGGACGGGGCATAATGCGTTTCTCCGGTGGGAGAGTCTGACGCCTGCCGAACAAGAAGAAGTTAGCGCTCAATGGGGCGAGTTAGCGGCAAACATCCATTCGATTACCAACCCCGAAGGATGGTTCGGCCCGCCCTCGCCGATGCGGCGGCAGAAGTCCTGGAGCGCGTTTATCGGCTTTTATGTCAGATCTCTTTGGAAAGATCTTCAAAAAAATCCTCGGCTTCGCCGTGAGGCAACCGAAGATCTAAGGATAATTGCGCGGGCGATGGCGCCTACACTTGATAAGATCAAAACCCCGAGGCTTATCCATGGCGATCTGTCCCTGCGAAACATCCTGATTACTAAGGAAAACGGACATTGCCGCATCACAACAGTCCTGGATTGGGACCGGGCTCTCTGGGGTGATCCGTGGTTTGAATGGATTTTGCATGGCCTTGATCTGAAACCCGCTTTTTGGAAGCGGTACGGCACTTGCGCATCTGAAAGTCCGGATGCCCGGCGCCGTCTTTTGCTTTACAAGGCCTGCGGATGCCTGCACGCCGCGCTCGAGGAAGAGATTCATTTTGGTAAGACCGCGGAAGCTTTGCAGATGATGAGGTATTATAAGGATAATGCGACGGCCTTGGTTGGGCTTTTGTGAGTAAATTGGGGACCGCGTTCCATTTTTAACTCAGGTTGTCTTGAGATCTTTCGGCTGATAGATTAAGACTTATAAAAAAGGAGGGTATATGTTTGGATTAGGATTGCCTGAAATACTAGCGATATTGGTTGTGGTGCTTCTGGTTTTCGGCGCGGGAAGGCTTCCTGAGATTGGAAAGCAGCTCGGACGGGGAATCAGTGAATTTAAAAAGGGAATGAGTGAAGCTTCTTCAGAGAAGGACAAAGACACGAAAGAGAAGAAAGAAGGCTGATGAGCGACATTTATCCGGCCGAATCGCAAAATCTTGA
>CAZAPB010000175.1:1217-1931 GCA_964486835.1 uncultured Planctomycetia bacterium | reverse complement strand
TACGGCCAATATCTTTTTTGCGGCTTCGCTTGCCGCCGGAAGCAAATTTGGCGACAGCGCCGCGGGAAGTGGACTTCGACGCCTGGCCGCCGGTGTTGGAATAGACTTCGGTATCTAAAATCAGGACATTGACGTTATACCCCAAAGACATTACATGGTCGAGACCGCCAAAGCCGATATCATAAGCCCACCCGTCTCCGCCCACAAGCCATATGCTTTTTTTAACAAGAGCGTCGCATACAGCTAAAAGATCCTTGGCTGCGGGCAAAGAAATTCCTTTTATTTTATTCTTTAAAACTTCCACACGCTTTCTCTGCTGGTCAATCATAAGCCTGGTCGACTGGTCCGCGTTAAGAATCTCGGCGGCCAGGCTTTCACCGACCTTGTCTTTCAAAGAAAGCAGCAGAATAGACGCTGCTTTTACCTGTTGGTCCATGGTCAAACGAAATCCAAGACCAAATTCCGCATTGTCTTCAAACAATGAATTGCTCCAAGAAGGCCCCCGTCCTGATTTATTCATCGTCCAGGGTGTTGTCGGCAAATTGCCGCCGTAAATACTGGAACAGCCGGTTGCGTTAGCGATCATGGCCCTGTCACCGAAAAGCTGGCTCAGCAATTTGAGATAAGGTGTTTCACCGCAACCCGCGCAAGCCCCTGAAAACTCAAACAGCGGCTCCAGAAGCTGGATGTTTTTGACCGTATTAAACTCAACGC
>CAZAPB010000175.1:0-1207 GCA_964486835.1 uncultured Planctomycetia bacterium | reverse complement strand
ATTTTTGACCTCCGCTTCATGCAACGGAGCTTGTGCGTTCATGTTGATCGCTTTACGGCCGACGTTGGACTTGTCCTTGACGGGACAGACTTCCACACAAAGCGCGCAACCGGTACAGTCCTCCGCGGATATCTGCAACGTAAATTTCTCACCCGGAAGCTCGCGCCACCGCGCGGCAATCGATTTAAAAGAAGCCGGCGCGTCCTTGAGGGCTTCTGGCTGATAAACCTTTGAACGAATAACCGAGTGGGGGCATACAAAAACACACTTGCCGCACTGAATACAAAGATCGGCTTCCCAGACGGGAACTTCCTGGGTAATATTACGTTTTTCCCAGGAGGTGGTTCCGACAGGATACGTCCCATCCACCGGCATCGCGCTCACGGGCAAATCATCTCCGCGGCCTTCGATAATCTTGGCTGTCACACGCTGTACAAAATCAGGGGCGAGGCTTGAAACCGCGGGCCTCATCTGAATCTTGCTTGTCGCCTTGGCGGGAATCTTCACCTGGTGCAGATGAGCCAACGCCGCGTCCACCGCATCGCAATTCTTTTTAACGACAGTCTCGCCGCGATTTCCATAAGTCTTCTGAATAGTTCTCTTGATCTCGCCAATGGCCTGTTCTGCTGGCAATACGCCGGAAATTCCGAAAAATCCTACCTGCATAATGGTATTGATGCGAGTGCCCAATCCGACCGCTTTGGCGACCTCATAGGCGTCAATGACATAGAGCTTCATTTTTTTGTCCAGAATTTGCTGCTGAACTTTTTCGGGCAGGTGATTCCAGACATCTTCATGGCCATAAATACTGTTCAAAAGCACCGTCGCGCCGTCGGCCGCCTGATCCAAAACAGGAAATCTTTCAAGAAATCCAAACTGATGGATCCCGATAAATTGCGCCCGCTGTACGAGGTATGTGCTGTGAATCGGCTTAGAACTGAAACGAAGATGTGACACCGTCACACTTCCGGATTTCTTGGAATCATAGACAAAATACGCCTGAATAAACTTGTCCGTCGTGTCCCCCACGATCACCGCCGTGTTCTTGCTGGCACCGACAGTCCCGTCGGAACCGAGCCCCCAGAACACGGAAGAAAACACGTCCCCCGCTTCCAGCTGAAACGAAGGATCATAATCAATACTTGTATGTGTGACATCATCGTTGATACCGACCGTAAAATGGTTTTTGGGATTAGTTTTCTTAAGC
>CAZAPB010000174.1:0-1991 GCA_964486835.1 uncultured Planctomycetia bacterium | reverse complement strand
AAGCCAAACGCTTGTCGGGATCAATCCCGGCTCCTCGCCTCGCTGGCCCACAAAGCAGTGGATCGTGGAGAACTTTGCGCGTTTGTGCGATGAGCTGGCAAAGCGCAATATTCGGGTGGTTATCACAGGCTCGGCGGAGGACCTGCCTTTGACCGAGCAACTGCTCAAAGAAACGCGCAACAAACCTATTAATGCGGTCGGCAAGACCTCTGTTACCGAGTTGGCCGCATTGATACGCCGCTGTCAGGTGTTTATCAGCTCCGATTCTGCTCCGATGCACATTGCCTCATCAGCGGGAGTTCCGCTCATCGCGATATTTGGACCTACGGATCCCAAGCGGCATTTGGTACCTCCACCGCGCTATCAGGTATTTTGGAAGAAACTTCCCTGCAGTCCCTGCTATCTTCGCAGTTGTCCCATAGGACATACTTGCATGAAAAAAATCACCATGCAGGAGGTTTTGGATGCCGTGCTCTTTTTTGCCAATGAAAAAATAGATGGTCCCAAGGAGAAAAAACAGAATTTGGATCAATCCAATCGAATGCCCTCAGGGTCTTTGGCGGGATGAGCCGATGAAAAGGCGTTTTGTGGCGATAGCGGTTCTCCTGATCGCGTTGGCCGCGCCGGCAGTTTTTTTACGTCCGTTTTATGAGCCCGCGGTTCTGATGTATCATCGGATCGGTTATCCTGATTCCAATCCAGGACTTTTTGTTTCGCCCGAAGTTTTTGAGCGGCAAATGGAGTTTTTGAAGATTCACAACTACCATGTGGTGTCTTTGGCATATCTGATCTCGATCGTGAAGAGCGGTCAACCGGTTCCGATGAATACGGTTGTAATCACTTTTGACGACGGGTATTTGGATAATTTCGTCAATGCTTTTCCAGTTTTGAAGAAAATGGATTTTCCCGCCACGATTTTTATGATAACGGACAACATCGGAAAGGAGGGCTGGCTTACGGAAGAGGATCTTCGTGTTCTTCAGGAATCTTCGGTTGTGATCGGGGCTCATACACAGAGTCACGCTTTTTTACCGCCGTTGATACGCGGTCAAATGGAGAGTGAGATCGGTGGGTCCAAGAGCAGACTCGAGGCAATTCTGGGTCGCCCGGTAACGCTTTTCAGTTATCCGGCGGGCGGGGTGTC
This sequence comes from uncultured Planctomycetia bacterium, assembly GCA_964486835.1. Taxonomy (GTDB): domain Bacteria; phylum Omnitrophota; class Gorgyraeia; order 2-02-FULL-51-18; family 2-02-FULL-51-18; genus CAMDWQ01. The sequence goes on along the minus strand of CAZAPB010000174.1, from coordinate 847 downwards.
AGAGGAAGTGGAGCAGGTGGTCAGAGACGCCGGGTTTGACGGGGCGGTTACCACCAATTATCGGGTGCGGAGCCTGGACCCTTACGCGCTGCGTCGTGTGAAGATCAGCGACGCACACGGCAATCTTTTTAATTTTTGGGCCAAGACCAGTGGTTTTTACCAAGTGGGCAAGAAAAAGGTGGAAGCGATGGCATCCGGTGAATAAAATATTACTGGTACAACAAAACTGGCTGGGGGATGTTTTGTTCACAACGCCGGCCATGCGGGCGATCCGAAAGCGTTATCCGGCGGCTCATATTGCCTGCCTGGTTCCCGCGCGTGTTCGCGAGGCCCTGAAGAATAATCCCAACATCAACGAAGTTATTCTTTACGATGACCGGGCTTCTGTGTTTTCACCCGGGCTCTGGAAGACCGTGTTGAACCTGCGTTCACGGCATTTTGAAGTAGCCATTTTTTTTCACAACTCCAAGACCAAAGCCTGCATAGCCCAATGGGCCGGCATTCCTCAGCGTTGGGGTTATGGTGCGGGCCGTGAGAAATTAATGACAAAATCTGTGGCCGAGCCTTCTGCGCCTTTGCACAAAATTGATTATTTCCTCCATCTGATAGACGCTTTGGGTTTTTCGGCAGACGGACGATACATGGATTTTAATCCCTCGGAGGCAGAGAGTTTAAAATTGACGGGATTATTGAAAACCTTTGGTGTTTCTACGGATGAACCTTACGCGGTTGTTCACGCGGGCGGTAATTGGGGCCTCAAGCGGTGGCCCACGGATTATTTTTGCCAATGGATCTATTTCTTTCTTGAAGCCGGTTATGGAAAAGTCATCCTTTGCGGCAGTGCTTC
>CAZAPB010000173.1:761-2002 GCA_964486835.1 uncultured Planctomycetia bacterium | reverse complement strand
CCGATCCGTGCTGTGTCACAGAAGCCGTTACCGCGTTCTCCTGGCTCGCTTCGGCTCTTACATCTGGCGGCGTTTTTCAATGGCTCGCCTGGATGTTCTCCTTAATCCAATTCGAATTCGCTCTGCGCGTCATGCTCTGCGCCTTGCTGGCCCGTTTCATTCTTCGTAGACTTCCCGTCATAGGCTAATGTCTATCCAAGGTCTTGTCGGCCTTCCAGGCCACGGAAAAAGCTACTCTGCATTAGAGCTTTTCATTATTCAGGCACTCGAAGAAAAGCGCACAATTGTTACCAATATCCCGCTTAAACCTCTCGCCTTTGAACGCTATCCCGATGCCGACGTTCGCCCCATCGATCTCACAGAACTAGCCAAAAAGGAAAATAATCATCTATGGCTTGATCAACCAAAAAGCGCATTATTCCTCCTGGATGAACTTTGGCGCATCTGGCCATCTGGATTCCCTAAGGAGCAACTAAGCTTTATAAAAGAGCATCGACATAACATCGACGAAACTGGACGTGAACCCGACATTATTCTAGTCACTCAAGATCTAAACGACATCGCCAGCGCCGTGCGTTCAATGGTTGAAACTACAATCATTTGCACAAAACTAACCGCCATCGGCGCAAAAGGCCACTTTAGACGTGATTACTATCAGGGCAGCGTTAAAGGCTTCATCGGCCCTAAAAACGTCTTTATTCGTTCCGATCAATGCAAATACAAGCCTGAAATCTTCGAGCTGTATAAATCCCATACGCTCTCAACAGGTAACGCCCAAACCATCGACAACAAAGGCGTTGTCAATGCTACTATTTTTAACGGGCTTGGTTTCAAGTTTGGTATAGGTTTCTTGGCTTTTCTTATCGTTGGCGTTGTTTGGGGTTTCAATAAAACCTCTGCCGACATCGACAAAATGACTGCAAAAAAACAGCCAGAAACCACCAACATTCAACAGACCGCCCAACCTGCCATATATGCCAGCATACAACCCACAAAACCGCCTGCAAGAATATATAGCCAAACGTGGAGACTCGTTGGAGTCTTCACCGTCGCTTCCGGTCGAATGATCGCACTGATAGAAAATGGTCAAGATTCCGTCAGAATTGATTACTCGAAATGTCTTAACGACCTGGAAATAACGTGTGAATACGACGGGGAAAAAATAACCAGGTTCTCCGGTCAACACAAAACAGAAAAGGTTTCTGAAAAGGTCATCAGTAAAATTTAGGCTTTCCCAGTCA
>CAZAPB010000173.1:0-751 GCA_964486835.1 uncultured Planctomycetia bacterium | reverse complement strand
AAGCCGCAGCCCCGCAGGGGAACGGGTGAGGGCTTAGAGAATCGGGCCTTTACTGCTAGGAAAAATAAGCTATTAACGCCCCTGCACCCATGGGGCAGGGGTTGCCAAGCGGCGAGCGTTGCAGTTAACGAGATATAAAAAAAGGGGCTTTCGCCCCTTCGTTTATTAATCTTCATCCTTCCCGTACATCCAGCTATCATCGCTGGCCCATTCTTCTTCTATCTGCTCAAATCGTAACGGCCTCCCGTGGCCCGTTGGATGCTCCATTTCCTTTTCAACTTCAGCCGCGATTTTTCTTGTTTTTTCAATATTCGCTTTTTTTGCTTCGTATGCGTTTTCAATGTCAATAAGTAATTTTTCCAAATCTTTAATATAAGATTCATATCCAGTTCTTGAGGATTTTCTAAAAATTTCATCATCAACAATATTATTTAATGTAGCTAACTGTTCAATTGTAAAGTCAAACATTTTCTTCTCCTTACTCTATCAAAAAAACCAAACCAGCGAGCAGGAGCGGAACAGTCAAGAGCAAAGCGGAAAAAATCGACTCATACTCATATCAATCAAAGCGTCTATTTTTTTTGGTTTGGCGTAGCGAACTCTTGACGGTTCCGCGTATTCGCTAAACTACCTTTTTTGATAGAGTGATTCTCACTCTCTCCGTCGTGATCGCGGCTACAGCACGCGATTCACAAAGCCGAAGGCGTAATGTTAAAAAAACGGGTTTAGCTTGCCGCGTAGCGGTGCGGGG
>CAZAPB010000172.1:0-2079 GCA_964486835.1 uncultured Planctomycetia bacterium | reverse complement strand
CGTTTGTGAAAGACAGGCGGCGGAGATTCTAACGCTGCCCGCGCATCAGTTTATCCGGCGCGATGAGATTGATACGATGGTACGTCTCATCCGTGAATTTTATAAAAAATAAATTCATGAAACGGATTTATTCCGCTTTTAATCTTTTATGAAAAAATACGATTTTATTATTATCGGCGGCGGAATCGTCGGTCTGACGGTCGCGCGGGCCCTCTGTCTAAAAAAACTTGGCACCGTTCTCCTTCTTGAAAAGGAGGCGTCTCTGGGCATGCATTCCAGCGGCCGCAACAGCGGTGTTATTCACGCGGGAATTTATTACACGCCCCAGTCTCTTAAGTCTAAAGTATGCGTTGAAGGATCCAAGCGTCTTATTGAATATGCTCTTGAACATAATATCCCATTGGAAAAAACAGGCAAGGTGATCGTCGCTTCCTCACAGGCCCAATTGGGCGGATTAGAATCTCTTTACCGGCGAGCGCTTGCTAATGGCGTCCGGATAGAGAAAATAAGCGAAAACCGGCTCAGACAAATCGAACCCGAGGCCCGGACGGCCGGTGAAGCGCTTTATTCCCCCGATACGGCCGTGATTGATTCCAAAGCCGTATTAAAAAAGCTTGAAGCGGAAATTAGAGAACTCGGCGTTGAAATTAAAAAATCGTCACCGGCGTGTCCTAATTCAAAAAATAATTCATTGATCATGAATAAGGAAAGCGTATTTTTTGGGCATCTGATAAACGCCGCGGGCCTTCAGGCCGACCGCGTGGCGCATGCGATGGGTGCCGGGCTGAATTATCAGATCCTGCCGTTTAAAGGGATTTATCACGCCTTAACGCCGGAGGCGGCCTCGAAAGTGCATGGGTCTATTTATCCGCTACCCGATGTGGATTTGCCGTTTCTGGGCGTGCATGTGACGCGCAACGTTTCCGGTGATGTTTTGCTCGGGCCTACGGCTATCCCTGCCTTTGGCCGAGAAAATTACGGAATTCTGTCCGGCGTCGATCCTTTGGAATCGCCAAGAATCGCTTGGGACCTATTTCGGATGGTGTTAAATAATCAGAATGGGTTCAGAAAGTTGATGATAACGGAATTTAGGAAATACCGCATGAGGGGTTTTCTTGATTGTGTCCGTGAACTTACCCCGTTTGTTCTGGAAAAAGACATCATTGCTTCAAAAAAAGTCGGCATCCGGGCGCAGCTTGTCGATAAAAAGACCGGAAAACTGGAGATGGATTTTGTCATTGAGAAGTCAAGGAACGCGACACATATTCTAAACGCGGTTTCGCCGGCGTTTACGTCCAGTTTTGCGTTTGCGGAAATAGTGGTTGAAAGCATACTGGAATCAGGGCGGAGCCGTCAGGCCGCATGACCGCCAACCTAAAAAAACTGATCCCTCTGACAGCGCTTGCCGTTGTTTGCTGGTATCTCTTATATCTTGGACGCAGTCTTTTTGCGGCCTCCGCCAGATCTCTATTGTTCTGCGCCTTGGGCCTGGTCTGCATTGTCTTTTTGTGGCTATTGCGCGGGATCTTGATCCCAAGATTGAGTGTTAAACAGGCTGTTCTATCCAAACAGTGGAATTTGCCGGGCCGTATCAGTCATACCCTGCTTTTTTTAATCGCTGTTTTCATTTTAAAAAATACCGACTTTTCCTGGAATGACTTCGAAAGAACTGGGTTGTTTCTACCGGCCCATCTTTTATCCAGCGCGAGCCTTTTGTTTTACTTTATGGCAGCCTGCTTTGGTGCCGGTAAAATTGTCATTGAAAAAAGGTTCGGTCTGCCGTCTCCGGATGATGCCCTTGGGTATTTTATCCTCTGTTTTTTCACAGGGGCCAGCTTTCTTGCGATTGCAAGTGTCCTAGCCGGATTTTTAGGTTTTCTTAACATACTCTTTGCGCTTGTCTTCATGATCCCTCTGGTATTTTATACGGCACCCTTTATTCATAAGCCTTTCGTGTATGTTTACAACCGTGCCAAGGAAATTTATGTCTCGGATCCGGCCAAATTTTCATTCTATTTCATCTTTTGCTGGTTTCTGGCGGGGGCCGGGCTGTTTTACTTGATTTCCCAGGGGTTGTAT
>CAZAPB010000171.1:0-2091 GCA_964486835.1 uncultured Planctomycetia bacterium | reverse complement strand
AACCTTTACGCTGCTTTTGGCGCCGTTCGCGCCGCACATGGCCGAGGAGCTGTGGCAGCGGCTCGGCAAGCCCGAAAGTCTCGCGTATCAGCCATGGCCGGCCTATGACCCCGCGCTGATCGAAGACGACGTCATTGAAATTCCCATCATGGTCAACGGTAAGGTCAAGTCCAAAATCAGCATTGCCGCCGCCTGGAGTGAAGCCGACGTCGAAAAAGAGGTGATGAAGGACGCCAAGATATTGGCCGCTCTCCAAGGCCGGACCATTACCCATAAAAAGTACGTTCCCAAAAAGATATATACCATCGCTGTTTCGTGAAGCGGCTCTCTTCATACGAAACGAAGTGGCTGGTTGTCCTTCTATCTCTTATGTTAGTTCTGACCTGCGTTCATTTTTACCTCGATCGACGCGATAATGTCCAATTGAGCGTTGTGTCCGGCGGAAATGTTCAATAATTTCTTCGCGCGGCGCCCTCTTTTTTACGCGGCTCTAGTTTTCTGCCTTATTATTCTCGGCGCCCGCTATTTTCTGCCGAACCTGTATTATCGGGTTCCCGCCAACGACATATCACAACGCGCTTCTGACCGGGCTACACCCGGGGTGCTTCGCGGCGTGATCATTTCTGATGCTGAAGAAAGACATAATGCCTATCACGAAAAATATGTTTCGTTTATTCTGCGATGTCAAAGTTTTGCGGATGAATTTGGAGAGACGGGGCAAGCACGGGGCAAGGTGAGGGTCACAGTCAAGGAACCTGCTGTTGTTTTTGAGCAAGGAAGCATGGTCGAGCTCGAAGGAGATCTCGAGCTACCAAGAGGGCGGCGCAATCCGGGTGGTTTCAACTACCGGGAGTACCTGGATCGCCGCGGGATCGGCGCTCTATTTTATTGCAATAAGCATGCGCGCTACCGCATTCTCGATCGCCCGCGTTTTCCGCTGATCGGGTTGGCGAGCAGGGCCAGAGGTTTTTTGTCAAAAAATCTATCCGAGGGATTCGCGGAGGAGGACGCCGCTTTTTTGAAGGCCTTGCTCTTGGGGGAGCGCACCGATGTCTCGGCTGAGTTTGAGGATCTATTTATCAGGACAGGGACACTTCATATTTTGGCGGTTAGCGGATTTAATGTCGGATTTTTAAGCGCGGTGATACTTTTCTTGCTTGCTCCGTTCCCCTTAAAAAAAGACCTGCGGTTGGGGTTTGTGATGGTCATGATCTGGTTTTACTGTCTTGTGGTCGGCTGGCAAGCACCTCTGTTCCGCGCTTCGGTGATGGCGACGGTTCTCATCTGGGGCAGGCTTTTGGGGAGGAAAGCCGATCTTTTAAATTCACTCGGACTTGCCGCTATCATTATTCTCGCGATAAATCCTAAAACGTTTTTTGATATCGGTTTTCAGCTTTCGTTTGCCGCCGTTGCGGGACTGGCCCTGTACATGCCGCAATTTGTTGCAAAGCAAGACCTGTTGCCACAGGAACGGTTGACTTTGCGATACAAAATTTCATTGTATGCCCGAGAGCTTTTTTGGGTTTCGTTCGTTGCGACATTTGTCACGCTCCCTCTCACGGTGCAAAATTTCTATATCGTTACACCCTCATCGCTTTTGGCTAACATGATCGTCGTGCCATTGTCTTTTCTTCTTTTTTTCTGTGGCATTGTTTATTTTTTGACATTCTGGTGGGTGCCAAAGGCAGTTCTTTTAATCCCTGCGGCAATGAAGTTTTTGATGCAGATTTTCACGTGTTCTTTAAGCTGGATCGGAGATATGCCTCTTAGCTGTCTGACTGTCGGCCGGTTATCTGCGCCACTGGCGTTTTTGCTGACAGTGGGTATTTTCTATTTTTTTATCGATACGAGGGTTCGCGGTGGCGTCACGCGCGCGGCACTCATATTTGTTTTTAGTTTGAATATTTTTCTAATTCAGGAGATCGCCAGGCATCAACCGCGGCCTTTTCAGATGACGGTTTTGGATGTGGGGCAGGCAGATGCTATCTATTTTGATCTGCCGCGGGGAGGTAACCTTCTTGTAGATGCAGGCCGTTCGGATGGCTCAGACCAGGCCCGGCGCACAGTGGTGCCGTTTCTTCGTTATAAGGG
>CAZAPB010000170.1:0-2169 GCA_964486835.1 uncultured Planctomycetia bacterium | reverse complement strand
CACGGTAGCGCCACAAGCTTTCCGGACCGTTTTTTATCTTCTCGCGTGTCAGGACCGACTTGATGCGCTCATAGTCATAATCGACCTCAAGAGAACCAAAACAAAACTCGCAGACATAGATCGCTTCGGCTTTATAGGTGCGGTGACACTCGCGACACTTAAGACCCTTCATGTAACTCATTTGGTTTCCTAGAGTTAAATAATAATCACTATTCGTTGAAAATAAAGTTTAACATTTTATCCAAGAACCTGTCTACACGTTAAAATAGGGCTCAAGGCTCAAATATCTTTCCCAGGAATCCGGGAAAATAACGACTACCTTCTTACCCGAACCCAGCGCTTTAGCCACACTAACCGCTCCAACCGCCGCCGCGCCGCAAGAGATGCCTGCAAAAACTCCTTCTTCGCGCGAAAGTCGTTTGGACATTCGATAAGCTTCCTGGTCATCAACCGCAATGATCTGGTCGATCAAAGAACGGTCAAGCACCTCCGGAATAAAACCAGCACCGATTCCCTGGATCATATGAGGACCGGGTTTCCCGCCGGAAAGAACGTCGGAGTTCTTGGGCTCCACCGCGACGATCTTGATCGCGGGGTTGTGCTCCTTCAATACTTTTGCTACACCCGTAAGGGTGCCACCGGTCCCGATGCCCGCAACGAACGCGTCCAACTGTTCCATGTCTTTGATAATCTCTTTAGCGGTGGTTTTGCGATGCGTCGCCGGATTATCAGGATTTTTGAACTGCTGGGGCATGAACACGGATTTTTGCGAAGCGACAATCTCACGCGCACGGTCAACCGCTCCGGCCATTCCCTCTTTGGCCGAGGTCAATACAACCTGGGCGCCAAAACTCTCGAGTATCTGTATCCTCTCTTGACCCATGCCATCCGGCATCACCAAAATAACCTTGTACCCCTTCACCGCGCCGACGATGGCCAGGCCGATACCGGTATTACCGCTGGTAGGCTCGACAATCGTTGAACCAGGCTTGAGTATCCCCTTCTTCTCCGCCTGCTCGATCATATTGGAGGCAATCCTATCTTTGACACTGCCTCCGGGGTTGTACATCTCAAGCTTCGCATAGACCGCCGCCGAATCTTTTTCAACAACCTTGTTCAGCCGGACCATCGGCGTCTGCCCAATAAGCTCCAGAATATTCTCGGCTACCGCGCCGCCGCCGATATAGAACACCAATTCCACTTTGTCGCCATCCTGAATACGGGTAGAGTCATAGTCCAGTTTTTGCAGAATACTCTCATTGACCTCGACCGTAACAAGTTCGGGTCTTGCCTTCCATTGAAGCAAGAGATCAGAGATTGTGGAACCGGCCTCGATCTGTCTGGACTTTCCGTTCAGAATGATCGTGACAAGGTCCGTTTTTTCCGTAGACAAATTCATCTCCTCTAAATTAAATAATTTCAATTCTTTCTTCCGAAACCTTTTCTTGATCGATCCTAAAAGAACGAAGAGCAGGCTTTTCCATGTCCGAAAGAGATACAATTAGATAACTTACCTCCGGATAAAAAGCCAACCGCCTATCCTTTTGCGAAGGGTAGGCCTCGCTCGCGACGTGCGAATGAAAGATTCCGATCATCTCAAGGCCGTTTTCTCTTATTTTTTTGAATACCAAAAGCTGTTCCTTCGGATCCATGAAATAGCTGATACTGGACTCATCCAGATTTTTCATCGGATGAAATTCACAGGCCTGGCCATTTTTAAAATCACCCGCCAGTATCCCGCAGGCTTCATTGGGAAAACCGCTCTTGGCGTGAGCGATCATCGCCTGACGAATTGCGTCCGGAATTCTGATCTTTTTAGTCATCATGTTCTGTGAAGACCGCATTCTTTTTTATCCGAGTTCTCCCACCACCACCGGCCTGCCCTGACATCCTCGCCGGGCTGGACCGGACGCGTGCATGGTGCGCAGCCGATACTCGGAAAACCTTTGTCATGCAGTGTGTTGTATGGAATATGATGCTCCCGGATATACATCCAGACCATCTCTTCCGTCCAGTCAATTATTGGATTTAGTTTAATCAGATTATATTTTTCATCCCACTCAATTTTTTCAGCCTCATTCCTTGTTACCGACTGATCCCTTCTAAGTCCTGTAATCCAGACCTTTACCCCTTCAAGCGCCCTTGAAAGTGGCTCTGTTTTTCTAACGG
>CAZAPB010000169.1:0-2243 GCA_964486835.1 uncultured Planctomycetia bacterium | reverse complement strand
CGATTGACGGCATTGGCCAGCCCCAATCCGATCGCGGTTCCGTCCTCCACCATGCCGATCTGTATCTGGTCAAGCAGGGCCAGAATCGCCTTGTGGTCGACAGTCAGCGGGCATTGGGTAAAACTTTCTCCGGCGAAGATCACAAGACCGATACGGTCGTTGGGTCGTTCTTCGATGAAACGCTTGGCTTCCAGCTTCGCGGCCACCAGTCTATTGTCCGGTTGAAAATCAAGCGTCGCCATACTGCCCGAGATGTCCAGAGTGACCATCATATCAATCACATGCTGTGTTGATTTTTCCTCGCCTGTGCCGGTCTGGGGACGCATCAATGCCAACGCCAAAAACACCAGCGCGGTCAACCGCAAGACCGCGGGGATAAGCCGCCGCCAAGTGGGTTTTTTGCCCGCCGCGTCCTTGACCAGCTGAAGGCTTGAAAAACGCAGTGCCGCTTCCTGGCCTATCCATCCCAATAAATAGAGAACAAAGAACAGGATCGCCGGAGCCACAAGACAGAGAAAAATAGGGTCTTTGAACTTCATTGGGCGGACTTTCCGTCGGCCGATCTCTCATCCGAGAGTTTGGTCCTTTCCACCAGCTGGCGTAGGCGATTTTCCACTTCCTCGGCCAATGCCCTCACAGGCGTAAGCATGGCGAACTTCACCAAATCCGTGTTGTCAAAGACAACCTTGGCGTCCTCGATAACCGACTGCTCAAAGTTCCTTTGCTTCAAAATATGGAGTATCTCAAGCGACGTATGTTCCATCACTTCCAAACCAAATCTTCTTTTCAGGTATCGCCTCAAGATATCGGAGAGACCCGTATAATGTTCTTTTTGCCGTCCGGCGGCCAGATAATGCTCTTCGTTGAGCCTTTCCAGCTCCAAAAATGCCCGGTCATGCGGCGGAAGACGGCTTTCAAGATCCGCCATTTCCCGGCGGCGGCGAAAGATCACGCAAAGCGCTAAAAGCAGGACCGCCAGCGCCAAAAACACACCGAATATCCAGTCCCAAAGATATCTCAATGACATCGCCGCCGGCCCCTTGATCGGGCGAATAGTATCACTGTCTTTCTGGGTCTTTCCAATGCCAACGACTTTTACCGGCACCGGAGATGTCCGCGCTAAAGCCCCTTGACTCTGGATGTTCCAGATCGTTACCGGGATCGACGGGATCTGGAAATCACCTGTGCGGAATATCGTAAGTCTGACAATAAAAGTCTGGAGTATTGTTTTCTCCTTTTGAACTACCAGCGGCTTATCCACCGAGACAAGCTGGAAAGGGGAAAAATCGGTCTTGGCCGAAATAGGGGCTAACGAGACGCCTTTAGGGATCTCTCCTTGGATAATGAACCTTACCTGGTCGCCCACATGAATCACAGACGGGATCGCGCGCGCGGTAAATCCAAGATGCGCTTTCGTCTCGTCCAGATCAGCATCCGCATAGGCCGATAATAGAATAAGCGGCAGAATGACCAGCAAACTCCGGATATTAATCATCGGCGCTGTATCCTTTTGGCGCGATTCTTAAAAAATTTTATCAGCGGGTCGATGAAGGAAGCTCCTGTCTCGACGGTAATAAAATCCAGGCCCGCGGACGCAAATAGTCTTTCCATCTCGTTCTTACGCTTGTTATGCGCTTTTTCGAAGCGCTCGCGGAAACGCTTTCCCAGGCCCAGCGAAAATACCTCTCCGGTCTCGGCATCTTCCAGGTCGATGCGGCCCCCAACCGCCGGGAACACTTTCTCGGTCGGGTCTTCGACCACGATAGCGGTCATATCATGTTTTTTGTGCGAGATCCTCAACAGCTTTTCGTAGTTCTCAGAGATAAAATCAGAGATCAGAAATACCGTGGAGTGGCGCCTCACCACATCGTTTAAAAGCTTTAGCGCGCAGTTGATATCGGTCCTCTGCCGCTTGGGGCTGAACGAGAGGATCTCACGAACCACCCGCAGAACATGCACGCGGCCTTTTTTTGGGGGAATGAACTTTTCTACCGTGTCCGTGAAGATGATGAGGCCTACGCGGTCGTGGTTCTTGATCGCGGAAAATGCCAAAAGCGCGCATATCTCGGCGATCACCTCGGACTTGGTCCTGCCGCCGCGGGTGCCGTACTGACCCGAAGAACTTAGGTCCACCAACAGCATGACCGTCAACTCGCGCTCTTCGACAAATTTCTTGGTGTACGGAGAGCCCATACGCGCGGTGACATTCCAGTCGATATCACGGATATCGTCCTGCACATCAT
>CAZAPB010000168.1:0-2334 GCA_964486835.1 uncultured Planctomycetia bacterium | reverse complement strand
TTCCATCTCCCGGAATAAGGCCACGCTCCCCAGAACTTTTTCATCGTTCTCAAGCGGTCCTCCCTTGACCCAGGTCTTGATAGCACTCTCGGGTCCTTCAATCCCATAAGCATCCATCCCGGCCGCGATCACCGGCGGGAGAAGTTCGCCCGAATAGGACGAATGACTGGTATCAGAGGCAAGTTCCTCCGCGCCGGCTATGCCTGAAAAAAGACATAAAAAAACAGCTCCTAAAATTATTCTTCTAATCATCAGTCACTCTCCTCTCTTAATGCCGTACAAAAGATTATCCTCCACGCGATCGATAAAAGGCTCAACCTTGATCCTGGGATAGTGCGATTCAAGACGACGGGCTTCGCTGACCACGAACTCTGTTTCATTGCCTATCTCATGACTCTCCACATGTTCGTCAAAATGCTTTTCCGCCCGGACGCGGTCCCACCCCGCACCATCGATCAGACCGCGGACAAAAAGCTCCTTGCGGGCGCGCAGATCGGTCATGCCGCACTGACTATGCCCGATCAACGCGATATATCGAACCCCTCCGACAGCGATCGCGTAGGAAACTCTGAAATCACTATACCGCAGATTAGCGCCGCCGGTACGGATAATGAAAGCGAAGTTCTCAGGGATGTGCAAATGTTTTCGGTTGTCCATGCACATACCGATCAAAATCTGCGCGCCCGAATAAACATCATACGGACGATCCAGATTGTGATATTCAATAAGTTTTCCGATCGGTGTATCGCGCAGTTGGGCCGCAATATCCCGCGAAGATCGAATCGGGTAAAGCTCAAGCATGCTACTTCTTTCTATGCTGGCAAAGCATTCCTTAGTATCTTCGGTCATATTATCCTACAGTCGCCTATTTCTAGCAAACACCGCTCACCCGCGACCATCCGTCTAGAGACACCGCCAGGCGCAGTAGACAAAAACACCTTGAAAAGGGAGCCGTCCCCAGGCACTCCAGGCGGACAGAGACGGAAAGATTTCGGGATGCAGAGCGATGTGAACATTGGCCGGAAATACGGCGACAAAATAAGCGATCATGCCCCAAACAGCCACTTTTCGCGTCCTCTTCCAAAGCATCATCAAGCCCAGCTCCATTGCCGTTAGTCCACTTACCAACACCAATAATTTCGGATATGGCAAATAGCCGGGCATGATATTCACGTAAAAATTGGTATTGTAAAAATGCATGAACCCATCGGCGATCATCAACATCGCTAGAATAAACTGTCGTCGCTTCATCAGGTTCGGGAATACAACCTCTTTAAAAAACACCATCACTCTTCCTTTTAGGTTTAAAATTAATACCCGCCGGAATAATCGGCGAGACTTCACTACAGCCCAGCGCATCCAGCAACTCCTGGGTGGGCAAACTCCTGTGGCGGGACCGAAACAGCCCCCGCACGACACCACGCGCGATCTCTTTTGAACCACTCATAAAATACTGCTCAAGATAGAACCACTGTTTATCCCAACCCAGTATGCGCGTTTGAAGGACATAGGTCTGAAAAGGACGCAGTGACTTGCGATACTGGATGTGTATGGAGCCCGCCAGCGGAAACCAGCGTTTCTTTTTGGCTATCTCGCCCATTCCCGTGCGCCAGATAAGGTCAATACGGCCCAGGTCCATGATCGATAAATAACGGCCGTTATTCATATGACCGTAGATGTCCAGATCCGTCGGCAAAACCCTCAGATGCAATCTGGATTCTTCCAGCACGCCAATTTTTTTGCAACCACGCGCGCGCCACCACACCCAAAGAAGACGCAACCACAGGTTCATGACAAACCTCGGAGAAATATTTTCACAAATTTCCAACGCTTTCTCTTCAGATCAATTAATGCGGAGAGATCTGGAAAGCGCTTCACAATGAAAAATACTGCCAAGCGACGCCCAAAACGGTATAAAAGATTATTTACCTGTCACCCGAGGGGGCGTCTGAGGAAGAGCCATCAGTTGGGCCATAAAATCATTACGCGATTTTGGCGGAAGCATAATAATATCACCCTGGCCCTCGATGATCTGCTGGGTCTCAAGGATCTCAAAAAGCGTGTCGGCCACTTCCCTGTCCTTGACGATTGACTGCAGTGTCTGTCCGACAATATCGGACCGGATAGCGATCGCGCGGGCAAACTCGGCCGCGGCTTCTTTTTCCGCGCCGCTGGCGATCACATTGACCTGGTTGGAACCATCCTGACGTATTGCCGCGGTCACCTGCCGCAAACGGTTAACAACCTTCTCCTCAATTTGTTTGACCATGCCGATATCGCGAAAATGGACTTTACGGATGTAGGTAGAACCTACCTTATATCCCCATTCGCTGG
>CAZAPB010000167.1:0-2355 GCA_964486835.1 uncultured Planctomycetia bacterium | reverse complement strand
GACGCAGTCTTTTTGCGGCCTCCGCCAGATCTCTATTGTTCTGCGCCTTGGGCCTCGTCTGTATTGCCTTTCTCTGGCTATTGCGCGGGGTCTTGATCCCAAGATTGAGTGTTAAGCAGGCCGTTCTATCCAAACAGTGGGATTTACCGGGCCGCATCAGCCATAGCCTGCTTTTTCTAGTGGCCGTTTTCATTTTAAAAAATACCGACTTTTCCTGGAATGACTTCGAAAGGACCGGGTTGTTTTTGCCCGCGCATCTTGTAAGCCGGGTGATTTTATTATTCTATTTCATGGCGGCCTGTTTCGGGGCCGGGAAAATTCTCCTTGAAAAGAAATTCAGTCATAATGCCCCGGAAAACTTGCCGGATAATTTTATCCTCTGTTTTTTCTCGGGAGCGAGTATTCTTGCGATCATCAGTGTCACGGCCGGATTTTTAGGGGTTCTTAACCTATATTTCGCGCTTTTGGTCATGCTTGCTCTTGTTTTTTACACGGCGCCCTTTGTTTGCCGGCCGTTGAGGCATATTCTTGCTTATGCCAAAGAAACGTACCGGTCAGAACCCGCCAAATTTTCATTTTTATTCATTTTCTGCTGGTTTTTGGCGGGGGCAGGGCTGTTTTACTTGATTTCCCAGGGGTTGTACCCCGGGGTGCAAGACCCGGATGTCTGGGAGCACTATCTTCACTATTACCGTGAAGTCATCAACACCGGGCATTTGGAGCCGAATATGATCTGGTATCACTATTATCTCTCCAAAGGCGCCGGGCTCTTTTTTTTGACGGGTGCCCTAAGCGATGTGTTATCGGCACAGCTTGTTTCAGCCTCCTTCGTCTTTGTTTCCTGCCTTATTCTGTATCAACTCTGCCGGTCCGTGATGCGTGATGTCTGGCCGGCTTTGACGGCTGTGATCGTGTTTCTATGTCTTTATAACGGCTGTCCGCTCAAACACCACGTGGTCATGACCGGGTATATTGCTTTCTTTATCTGGGTCATCGTCAAAACTCTCGCGCAAGAAACGAGACATAGAATCTATACGTTTTGCGGTGCCATAGGCGCTTTTTACTTCGGATTCTATCAACCCCTGGTCTCGGTGCTTCTGCTGATTTTCTATGGGTTTTTGACCGCGGGCTTTTATTTATTCGAGAAGACGCGGGCGCATAGTATATCCCCGGCTTGGTTGTTAGTGAGCGGTTTCTTAGGCATTTTCTTAGTACTTGCGGTCAATTTCATGATGACCGGGATAGCCTACGATAGCCCGCCGCGTTTGTTCTGGCAATTTGCGGACAAGTCCAGATTTCTGAAAGTGATCGGGCCGTCGGGAATTTCTTTTTTCTTATGCCATTTATCCGGCGGTTTTCCCATCAAAAACTTTTTTGATTATTACTGGATTCAGCATCTTCTGCGTCTCGATGTATTAAAGGACGTTTTTCCTTTTTGGCTCATCGCATCGGGGCTGTGCATCGCCTGGTATAACGGAATCAAAGGGTTTATGACCCTAAAACCGGTATTAATTTCTTTTGTATTTATCTCTGTCGCTGTTTTATTCAGTCTTCCCATGAAGGTGTTGTCTTTTTACCGTTTGTATGCGTTTATGCTTTTTTTTGTTTGCTTCTTTGTGTCAATCATTTTGAATGCCATGGTTAGTGCGCTACCTGATTTTATGAGAAAAAAGATACTCTTACACATCATGCTGCTTGTTTCAGCCGCGGCGTGCTGCGGTTTGATCCAAAAAATGCCGCCGGCGCGGTTGAATATGATTGTTGGCTATTTCCTGGGGAAGGTATCATTTGCCGAAGCGTTAAACGAATCGGATTCTTCTTCTCCCTATAGAAGGAGCATAGGAATTTCTGAAATCGCAAAATTGCGTTATAAGAGCGGCCTCGATAAAAAAATATACAGCCTTGGCTACAATCCCGGGGCTGGTTATTTTTATCCCGGATCCGGGGTAGCAACAGAGCCGTGTTACACATTGGGGCCCGATGCCGAAGAAATTGTATTTGGCCCCGCGGAGGGAACAAAGAAAAAGTTGCAGGCGATGGGGTATGATTATTTTTTTATGAATCCCGAGAATTGCTTTTTTACCGGGGTGGCCCTAAGCCCGCTTTTTGATTGTGAAAATCTAAGCCGTTATTTTCGCGTGGTAGCGCGTGAGGGTAAGAACTATCTGCTGACGTGGCGTGAAAACGGCCAGGCGGAGAATATACCGCGAGATTTGATCGAGTCCGTTGATTTGCGCCGCAGTGATGCGATACGTTATCCGTTTTCTGAAAAATTCAAAGCTGACTTGACCCCACAAATCAAAAGTTATTTTGAAATGAAAGGAATTTCCCAAAAAGGGGAAGGACTGGAAACAG
>CAZAPB010000166.1:0-2371 GCA_964486835.1 uncultured Planctomycetia bacterium | reverse complement strand
GGCTTATAGCTGGAGGTGGTATTATCCTTAAAATATTTGTCCATGAAGGCTGTCATCCCTGCCGGGTCACTTTTCTTTATTTTTTTAGCGTGTATTTCGCCGCTCTTTATTGTGCCTTTTTGAATATTGATTCCTGCTTTTATTCTATGTTCAAAATCCAAAGCGATAATCCTGCCCAGTAGTCGCCCAAGCCAGAATGAATCCGCAATCGAAAGGGATTTTCCCTCCGCTATCTTCCGTTCATGGTCTCTCATTTGATTGTAGAAGTTCATCAGGAGGATACACGCCAGACTAATAATCTGCTTCTCTTCGGGTTTCGCTTTTTGCTTCAGCTTGGAAATATCGTATCTGATAAATATTCCCATGTTCGGACAATTTTTGTATTTTGTAGGCAGTTCGTTTATTTCGTCTTCTGTCCGCTCTTTTGCGTGTTTGGATAGAGCTTCTAAAATTTCCGCCTCTGCGTCTATGAATAGTAGCTTGTGCAATGCGAGGGAGCCGCCCGCTGGATTGCAGCGTATTTCTGACTCTTCGGCGGCCAATTCGTCCGCGAGTTCTTTTGTATATTTGCGCTCGCGCTTTACTGGACACTCTCCCGGGCTGCCCGCTTCAACCCACTTTTTGATTATTTTTTCTTCTTCTTCCGTGCATGGCTTAAAACGATTCCAATAATCCACTTTCTTAAGCGCCCACAGATCTTGGTACTCTTTCGTTTTTGTTCCATCGTCAATTTCAAGCGCGGATTGTGCCCGCTTTATGACAACATCCACCATGCCGCCGCCGTACTTCATGGATTTGTCTTTGTCGCGCCTGTCAACACCTACAAATATTCTACCGGTTGCAATCTCGTATTGTGTTGCAAGGTCGGACAGGTCTATGTTTTTGCCGTCCACGTCTTTCATTATGTTGAATTTACTCATTTTTTATTTTCCTTGTCTTCTTTGTTTACGGCTTCCATTATAGCCGCCGTTGCCTTTTCTACGGATTCCCGGACTGGAGCAAGGTCGAGCCGGGCATATATCTCTGTAGCGTCTGTGGAGCGGTGTCCAAGCGATTTCCCTATGACTTGAAGACTTGCCCCGGCGTTTGCTTGGTAGCTTCCGAAAGTCCGCCTTAAATCATGCATGTGGAAGTTTTTTATTCCTGATTTCTCTAGAAGTCGTTTCCATACGGACTTAGTTTCGACAATATGGCCGTTCTTCCCGTGCGACGGGAAAACATATTCCGACTCTGATTTTTTGAGCCGCCGTTTTAAAATCTCGCAAGCCGTATCACTTAAAATTATATCTGTCGCGTCTCCGGTCTTAAATTCTTCTTCTGAAATTGTCCATATTTTTCTTTCAATGTCGATATCTGCCCACTTCGCCGCCTGTATGTTCGCCCGCCGCGCCCCGGTGAATAGCGCCAGTTTAAAAAAGTCTTGCCATTCAATATCCATTGTATCGAGTGCCTGAAAGAATCTTTTTATCTCAATGTCATCTAAGTGTCTGGCGCGTGATCGTTCCTCAAACTTTGTCAATCCTATTGCCGGATTCGCAAGGAACGCCCCTTTTTCTTTAATCGCATAATTATAGGTTCTGCTGATAAGCGATCCAAGGCGGTTTGCAGATACTTCGCCGTGTTCCTTTGCCATTTTTTTATGGAAGTCCCTTACGGTCTGCGGCGTGATGTGTTTTAATGGCATTTTGTGAAACGGCACAAGGCATTTTTCAAACCATCTTAAATCCAGCTTCCATGAGCGCGTCTGTGTTTTTAAATGGTTTTCCAGATAGCTTGCAAACAGGTCTGAAAATGTTTCTCTTGCTTTTCCCGAAGCGGCCAGCGGCTTGCCCTTGGAAATATCTCCGGATAGGTCGTCCGCCTTCGCCCTGGCCTCGGTCGGTGTCATCTCGGGATAATTGCCGATTTTTAAAAACTGCGTTTTCCCGGCAGCCCATCGGACATACTGAAAGGTTTTTTTACCGGACGGGAAAACATCAAGGTATAAAAAGCGACTGCCGCTGTCATGGTAGCGCACGCGCCCGGCCTCTGGAAGTTTTAAGGCCTCAATAGTCCTTTTGCCGAAATTAATCTTATCCGCCATGATTCACCCCCTATTTATGCTATTGTGTCGATTGTGTCGATTGTGTCGAACGCCTAAGACTCTGAAACATACTCCCCTGCATCAGGTCTAAGGTATGTCTAAGGAACAGTATAAATATAAGGTGTTGTCTAATGTTAATCAATTAATAATGCAATAAATATTGATTATATATAGTGTTGATAATAAACAAGTAATGTTAATAAATTAATTATAGTCAAAAAATGGCTTTATATCTCCGAAGCAAAGGGTCGCGCGTTCGAATCGCGCCGAGCGCACCATCCTTTTAGC
>CAZAPB010000165.1:0-2413 GCA_964486835.1 uncultured Planctomycetia bacterium | reverse complement strand
CACCAACTGCTCGGGGCTAACGACATAATTACCTTTTCCGGGAAAACGGTTGATCACGCCATCCCGGTCAAGCATCACAAGTTTCACAAATCGCAAACCTTTCTTTCTTCCGGCGACTTAGCCGCGATTGCCTGCCACAACGAATGGGCGGCGCGGTATATTTCCTCGCATTCTATTTCTTTCATACATAACTCATCGATCGGGCAAACGCGTTTATAGCAAGGCGCGCAAAAAAGATCAGAAACGATCTTGGTCCACCTGCCGTAAAGCTCGATCTCAGCGGCGCAGGTGGAAGCAAAATGGACCACGACCGGCACCTTCATGGCAATCGCGATATGCATCGCGGTGGTATCACCCGAAACAACCAAATCGCAGGCTTTCACAATAGCGGCAAATTGACGGATGCTGTGACTTCCGCTATTGATTACCGGCCGCGAACAAAACTGCTCGATCTGCCGGTTCCTTTCGATTTCATCATTTCCGCCCAAGAGCAGTACCGTGGCATTCATTCGATCGCGAAAAAATTGAACAAGCTCCACGTAAGCGGTTACCGGAAGTTTTTTTCCCGCAAAACGGTTGCCACTGCCTGTGTTAAGTCCGATGACCGGACGCGGGAGATTCAGATAATCAATCTCCCGCGTGACAAAATACCGCCTTGCATAATCGATCGAACCCTGATCAAGTGAAAAAAGATATTCCTCGCCGGCAAACTCAATCCCGGCCTGCTCAAAGCTGATCTGCTGATAGGTTTTTCTGTTGAGCTTAAACTTGAGCTGGTCGTCAACACCAAGTCTGTACGCATAATCACTGAGCTCATCGGCCGCGCATGGGCCATCGGAGGCGCCTCTGCCGAAACCCATTTTTTTTCCCGCGCGCGCATACATAAAACAATCCAGCGCTTCTTTTTCTTTGTCGAGATTGATCAGAAGATCGAACGTCTCGCGTCTGAGGACATCCGGTATCTCCGGTGAATAAACCAGAAGTTTGTCGATCAAAGCGATGCCGCCGAGAATATCCGCGTGAGCGGCTTCAACGATCCAGGTAAAATGAGCGGTAGGATATTTCTTTTTCAGAGCGGTTAATAACGGGGTCGTGCGCAACACGTCGCCCAACGCTCCCAGCTTGACGATAAGAATCTTGAATGGTTGGTTCTTCAAACCTTTCCGCCTCAGGACGGAGGAACCTTCGCTTTGGCGGAAGAGGAGCCGGTAGTTTGGGTAAGCTCCCAGTACTTGGCCCAATTAAGAAAATGCACCCACGCAAAAAGCACCGAAAAAATAAGGCCGTAAATGCCATCCAGATAGGCTCTTTTGCGGATATAAAATTTAAAGAAACGCTTAACAGGCTTCTTTTTAAGCTGATATTCTATTTCTTTGGCGGAAATCACGTTTTTCTCCTCCAGAAGCGCCTGCCCTTCCCGCGTCGAATAACCGTTGTGGCGATTCACAAACTGACTGATGGAAACAAAGGGGTAATGCTCGACCGGCGCTTCGATCTTACCCTTTATTCCCTCCACGATAAGTTTTTCGTGGATCACGCCGTCATAGTGGGCTTTGCCGCGGCGAAAAAAATGAAGGCTGTAATGATACCACCCGCCGTGGCGCATCCAATGACCCAAAAAATTATTTTTTTTGCGGAACTCAAAAGCGTTGAACTTGGTTCCCTTCTCAAGGATCTTGAGCACCGCGTCACCAAACTCAGGAGTGGCGCGCTCATCCGGGTCCACATGAAAACACCAGTCCGACGTGGCTTTTTCATTTCCCAGGTTTCTTTCCGTGCAAAAACGGTAGCCGTCCCAGCGGTTCTGAAACAATTTGTCCGTATACCGGCGGCAAATCTCCACAGTCCTATCCGTGCTATAGCCGTCAATGACGACTATCTCATCGACCCAGCCGGCAACGCTTTTGAGCGTGCCCTCTATCAGATCCTGACAATTTTTCGTCATGATCACCGCGCTGACGGTTTGGCGAGTTTTAGCCGAACACACAGACTTCTGCTCGGCGACGCGCGCGTTAACTTCGGCGGTCGGCATTTTTTTTCATTTCTCAGTATTTGGCAAAGGTTAGAAACTGGTACATTCCCGAGTTCACCGCCAGAAACAGGCCAATAACGCCATCCTTGTACCCTTTTTTTGAAAAATAGGCTCTCCAAAAACGATCAATGGTTTTACGCATCGAAGTAAACGCCCCGACTTTTCTTTTTTCCCTGAACCATTTGCGCGCTTCAAGATCAGTTTGACGGTCAAGCTTGGCGATCGCATCGGTAAAATTACGATAAGTGTAGTGAATGATATCACCCTTGAGAACGCCGCGGGGATCGGGCATATAGGCTTGGGGATGCACTTCGGCCTGCTCGTCATATTTAAACTTGTCCTTGCGGAAAAGACGCAACTGCGCCGAAGGATACATTCCGC
>CAZAPB010000164.1:0-2480 GCA_964486835.1 uncultured Planctomycetia bacterium | reverse complement strand
TCCGCCCTTGAGAAGGAGCCGGAGCTAAAGAACCTCTACAAGACCAATCCGCAGATCACCGAACTTATCAACACTTCCCGGATACTGGAGGGGATGGCCAGACATGCTTCCACCCACGCGGCCGGCGTTGTGATCAGTCAGAAGCCGTTGCGTGAGCACGTGCCGCTTTTTAAAACCGGCGATGGGGATATCTCGACACAGTTCGCGATGGAAAGCCTTGAGAAAATAGGCCTTTTAAAGATGGATTTTTTGGGTCTTCGCACGCTGACGGTCATTGATGACACGCTCAAGATCATTAAGCGTATCCAGAAAAAAGAGGTGAAGTGGCCCGAAGTTCCGCTGGATGATAAAAAAACTTTCGATCTTTTGTGCCGGGCCCAGTCAATCGGCGTCTTCCAGCTGGAAAGCTCGGGCATGCGTGACATCTTAAAAAAACTTCGTCCTGACAAGTTTGAGGACCTCATCGCCATTCTGGCGCTCTACCGTCCGGGGCCCATCGGCTCGGGCATGGTGGATGAATTTATCAAAAGAAAACACGGGCAAATCCCCATCGTGTATGACCATCCGATGCTGGAGCCTATTCTTAAAGACACCTACGGGATTATCGTCTTCCAAGAGCAGATCATGAAGATCGTAAACGTCCTGGCCGGATTTTCTCTGGGTAAAGCAGATACTCTCCGCCGCGCGATTTCTAAGAAAAAAGAGGACGTGATGCAGGAGGTACGCAATGATTTCGTTGAGGGCTGTGCCAAAAGCCAGATCGACCGAAGGATCGCGGACAAAATATTCAACTTTATTGTTCATTTCGCGGGCTACGGCTTTAACAAGTCCCACTCAGCCGCGTATGCGATGATTTCTTATCAAACTGCTTATCTTAAAGCCAACTACACCGTGGAGTTTATGACCGCTCTGCTTTCATCGGAAAAGGACAACACCGACAAGGTTGTCCTCTATATAGATGAAGCTAAGCGAATGGGTTTACAGGTCCTGCCCCCCGACGTCAACGAGAGTTTTCCCCAGTTCACCGTGGTCGGGGCCGAGATCATCCGTTTTGGTCTTTCCGCCGTCAAGAACGTGGGGCAGGCGGCCATTGATGCTATTATTCAAGGTCGCATTAAGCTAAATCGTTTCAAATCTTTCTTTGATCTTACGGAAAATGTTGATCTGAGGGTGGTCAATCGTAAAGTGCTGGAGAGTCTTATCAAATGCGGCGCTTTTGATTCGACGGGTATTCACCGCTCACGATTATTCGAGGCGCTCGATAAAGCCCTTTCCCGCGCGAACCAGATCCAGAAGGACCGGGACAGTGGACAGATATCTTTCTTTGATTCGTTCGACAAAGCCAGCGGGGGAGAGTCCGCGGAAAAGGATTTGCCGAACATTCCCGAGTGGGAGGAGAGCGTCAGACTGGCCTATGAAAAAGAGATGCTCGGTTTTTTTGTGACCGGTCATCCGCTCGACCGCTATAAAAGTGAGATAAAAAGCTATTCAACCGTCAACTCGGTCACTATCGCTAATCGCCGTGATCAGGAGGAAGTGGTCATCGGCGGCTTGGTGCAAAAACTGAAATTAACACAGACCAAGAAAAATAATGAGCGCATGGCGATACTGACGCTCGAGGATCCTGAGGGCGTTCTCGACATGCTCATATTTCCAAAATCATATAAGGAATATGGAACGCTTCTGGTCAAGGACGCTATTTTATTTTTTAAGGGCAACGTCGACAAAAAAGAAGGAACTCCCAAGCTCTTGGTCAATGAAGTCACCGCCATGCAGGCCGCGCATAAAAAATTTACCCGTAGTGTGCATGTCCGTCTGTCTGTAGGAGGCGCGGACGACCAAGAAAAAATGAAAAACCTCCAGCAAATTTTGTCCCAGCATCCCGGCAGTACACCGGTGTATCTTGAATTCATCGGCGAGAATAACAGTCGCTCGCAAATGCTCGTCGACAGAAGTTTATTTGTTCTTCCGAGTGAAAAATTAGTGCAAGCTCTTCAAAGTAATTTAGGAGTAGATTCGATCAAGCTTGGAATATAATGAGGAACAGTAGCAGTTGGATTGATATTTTTTGACTATTTCGAAGCGCCGCGGATATTTTGATGGCTGTGTGTCTTGTTTGTGCGTCAACATTATGCCCACCCACCGATGCTTTAGTGGCGGGTGCCGCCGAGCAGGCGCTTCGCGCGAAATGACGCTATTCGGATGAATCTGGTAAATCTAGGCTTAAATATATCAAAAAGGAAATAGTTATATTTTGAGACGATTAACACATTTTCTTCGTTCACAATATATTAGCTATTCATCAAATTAATTAAACTTAATAAGAAAATTATATTTTGTAAACGCATTGACAACCAGACTGTGATCAAGTACATTTATAACAGATAGAAAAAAGTTTTTTAATTACGGGAGCTAAAGAATCATATGCGGAAAGTAAACATGAAAATAAGTCTGATGAGACGAGCGGTAGCTCTTATTCT
>CAZAPB010000163.1:0-2513 GCA_964486835.1 uncultured Planctomycetia bacterium | reverse complement strand
AAGTATAGGTTCGATAAGCTGAGGGATGATCTTGGGATCATACTGATAGTCCGGATGGCACATCACAACCACATCCGCGCCTCTTTCAATGGCCATCGAATAACAAGTTTTCTGGTTGCCGCCGTAACCACGGTTTTTTTGATGTTCGAAGACAGTCAGCCCAATTTTCTTGGCTACTTCCACCGTCCGATCGCGGCTAGCATCATCAACTAGTATGATCTCATCCACACATTCCCTGGGAATATCGGCTACCGTACGCTCCAGAGTCTTTTCCGCGTTGTAGGCCGGCAACACGACAATGACCTTTTGTTTTTTGATCTCCTTGGTGAGGGCTGGCTCATCAGCAATGACACTGTCCAGCCTTTGCACCTTTTTAGCGATCACGCCTATCTGGTCATACAGCGTTATCTTAAGCTGTTTTTGACCTAAACCCGTGTTTGCCAGCCATTGGAAGGGAGCTCGTATAAAAAAAGGATAAGGTTCCAGACGCTTAGCCCAGTACGCGACAGAAAATATCCGCGGATAAGATGAATATCGAATCGGCTTGAACCCGATAACATCAAAGAAACTTTCAAGGGTTTTTTTCGAGAAATAGAACTGGTGACGTTTATGAATGCCCCACCAGCGCGATTCAAGAAAACGGCTCCAGAAGCTGTCAATATCCGGTGTGCTCAGATAAAGAAA
Source organism: uncultured Planctomycetia bacterium (assembly GCA_964486835.1). GTDB lineage: Bacteria > Omnitrophota > Gorgyraeia > 2-02-FULL-51-18 > 2-02-FULL-51-18 > CAMDWQ01. Next base: position 1,829 of record CAZAPB010000163.1, on the reverse strand, counting down.
CCCATCATTTTTAAGAACACGCCTTATTTCTTGAAGCTCACCCTTCGGATCCCTCAATTGCGCCAACAGGTCATTAATAACGATCACATCAAAACTGCGGTCGGCAAAAGCCGCTTCATGCAAATTGCCCTTGAATACATTGATGCCAAGCTTTGCCGCGCAACTCTCCCTGGACAATTGCGACAGGTCCGCCCCTTCTACCTGCCAGCCGGCCTGCCGTGCTTCATCGAGAAAAAAACCGGGTCCGCACCCGACTTCAAGGAGTCTTCCGCGCGACTTGCATCGCCCTATTTTAGAGAGAATGAGTCTAGCTCTTTCACGGAGGCCCTTTTCCTGTCCCAAGTAATCATCGCCAAACAGCATATCCGAATAAAGAGCGCTGTCCCGGCCAAGAGGCCGAGACTGAATGGCATACACGATCTTGCAGGAAAGACAACGGACTACTTTTTCCGGTTTATCGGGAAAAAGACTTTTACGGGATTTGTTCTTAAGAAAACTTTTTTCGCGGTGGACCAGCGTGTACTGCTCCGAACCGCAAAGATTACACCGTGTCTGCTTGATTGATGCGGCCACATTCACCTTCTTTAGACTTATCTAATATAAGCAAAAATTAACATATTTAACTAAGATTGTCAATTAATGCGTTTTAGTTGCTTGTGGTGCTACTCCCAGCCCTGAATTTCTCTTGCAGATTACCTGACAATTTTTAATGCTCCTGAATATCTGTCATTTCGACGACCTTCGGGGAGGAGAAATCTTGGTTTTTTTCATGAGATTTCTCGCTTCGCTCGAAATGACCATGGGATGTTACAAGTAGCCACATCAAACTGAACGACAGCAGCCTGCTCGCAACGCTTTGTGGCAGGGACCCGCGCGGCTCTTTGGATGCTAGCGAGAGCCAAACTATTATCAATTTGTGGGCTTGCCGCAAAAATCGTACTAGGTTAGCGCTACCTTGTATAGCCTATATTGTCATTGCGAGGAGCCCTAAAGGGGCGACGCGGCAATCTCATTTTTACGTCATGACGCGAGGGGATTGCTTCCCGCCACAAAGCGTTGGCGGGCGCGGCGTCACTTCGTTCCCCGCAATGACGGCCTATCGATAAGCGCTAATCTGGTATTAAAAATCTACTCCGCGTAGAACTCGTGCATACTCCTGATTTATGTTAAAATAATGAACTACTATGGAAAACTCAGAGAAAGATTTCCCTTCTTCCCAAAAAGTGTACGCGCATGGAACTTTATATCCCGAGCTTCGTGTTCCATTCAGACAAATAACTCTTTCTCCAACCAAGCCTCATAATGCCGCGGGCAAGGAAGAACATAGCCCTGCTATATGCGTTTACGATACCAGCGGGCCCTACACGGACGCCGATGTAAAGATCGATATCCGCAAAGGCTTGGCGCCGCTGCGTCAGCACTGGATCGATCAGCGCGGGGATACCGAAAAGCTACCCCAGCAAACTTCCTCCTATGGACGCTCAAGACAAGCTGACGACAAACTTAAATCCCTGCGATTTGAACATCTAAAAGATCCTATACGAGCCAAGGCCGGGCGCAACGTGTCTCAAATGCATTACGCCAAAAAAGGCCTCATCACTCATGAGATGGAATATATCGCCATACGCGAAAACATGCTTCGCGATAAGACCTCTGAGGAGGCCGCCCGCCACCAGCACCCCGGGCAGAATTTTGGCGCCGCGATCCCTTCCAGGATCACACCTGAATTTGTACGCGACGAAGTAGCCCGCGGCCGTGCCATCATCCCGGGCAACATCAACCATCCCGAGCTTGAGCCGATGATCATCGGGCGCAATTTTCTGGTCAAG
>CAZAPB010000162.1:0-2569 GCA_964486835.1 uncultured Planctomycetia bacterium | reverse complement strand
GAAATGGCCGGTTGCCAGATTTTTGATATCCTCACGCTGTTCATCAGACATTGGCTCTATTTCCTTCTTCGGTTTGGCTTTTCTTTCTTTGCCTAAGGCCCTAAATGGCCGTTGTACGCCAGGGGTGTTCTTATCAACCCTTAAGCAGTGGAAATCAAGATCTACTGTCTTTGGGTCATCCAGCAGGATTTGCTCGATAGTGTCGCGGAGCAGCTTCTTGCCTTCGTTAGCTTTTTCTTTTATTTGATCATCAGTTATGCCCTCAACTTTTTCGGGATAGCAAATACCAACAATCCCCATCATCAGATTACGAGCATATTCAAGATTTTCTTCTTTGCTATCGTCATCTTGCGCAAACTTGTTCACGTCCTCCTCAAAATTGATATTCTTGTCTCTGATGTACTTGCCTTTGATCTTTACACCGTACAACTGCGTCTTCAACTTTTCTTTGAGTTTTGCAAGTATCTTTAAACCAGGCATCTTGTAACCCTCTTTCCAATTGTCCGTATCTGGCGCCATTGAGAGGTACCCGTAAATCTGCTCCAAAGCCATGAGGGGATCTTCGCCCAACATCGAGACTATATGCCCCACAAACTCCCTCTCCCCGATATCGGTCCCGGCATAGCCATCGGAGCCAAGATTTAGATGATGCAGTTCATGGCCAAATTCGTGAGTGACCAGCATATTGGTTTCAGCTCGGGTGACCGCGTCTAAAAGTTGTTTGCGATCGCCTTTAATCCGTTCAAAATCAGGAATTATTTTTGTAAAAAGATCGGCTCTTAATTGCGCGTCCGCTTTTAACGATTTTATTTTTTTAAGCACCTGCTTGCTCTCGGCGCTCAGATCGCCTTTCATCGTAGACTGCTTGCACCTGGCAGCGATGAGCGCCTGAGTGATCTGAATGACCAGCCCTTCTTTGCGCTCTCCTTTTTTACGGGCAATAACATCGATCATAACCGGATGCAAACCAAGGGCATCGCATTCTATTTCTGCCAGTTTCCTAAATTTTTCTGCATCTTCCTTCCAGTTGTACTCGAGGTTATTATCAACAGTGAGACGGATACCCGATTTTTTTCCTCGCGGGCGCTCCTCCTCGGCTCGGCCGGCCGCTCTGCGCCTGTCGGCTTGCTTCTTTTGTCTAATCAGGTCCGGGTAGTCTTCCCAAATTTCCTCGAGCATCTGGGTGGTCACTCCTGTCGCCTTGTCCAACATCTCATCACGGACGTTGTCGCGAATCTTGTCGATATAAATAGGGACAAATTTTCCGTTGCCCTTACTTTCGGCGACGTTCTGCGACGCGTCCAATTCATCCGGGAGCTTATCGAGCGTATCCCAATAAATAGGCGTCACTGAAGCCTCGCCTCTTCCCACACCGCAATCCAACACGCGCTGATCGGCTCTCACCACTTCTTCCTTGACGCTTATAAGCGTAGTGCCTCGGCCTGTGGTCCTCACATAGAGATAAAACGGATAACCGGCCTGCTCGCTGTAGTCATTGAGACTATTGCAAAGCTTATTCATCTTCTGATCCGCTTCGTCGTCATTTCGCTCCAAAAGCGCCAGGATGCCGTATCCGGTTGCTGATTCGGACAAAAGCGGCGCAAGAGGTTTGCCGGGCTCCGGCACAGGATTAGAGTCCGTGCCCAAAAGCGCTTCCCGGACTTTGGGGTCCTTGATCTTGCTTATAAGCGCCATGACATACGCTTTTTCTCTTTTGTAAGAGTTGCCCGAATGATAGAGAGCCAGCATAAACGGCAGCCAGGTGCTATATATCTCCCGAAGCAGTTCGAGATCACGCTGACGCTGTATAAATTCATCTTTGGCTTCTTGAGGCCAGGTTTCAAATAGGCCTTGTGGAAGCGACGCCCAATAATCATCGGAAAGTCTGCGGCAAACTGAACCATCAGCCTTTCGGCCGCCATGTTTATAAGCCATTCGCCTTGCGACAAGATCTTTTTCTTCCGCCGTTAGATTCCTATCCATTTCAGCGGCAAACGCCAGATAAGCCTCATCGGTGAGCGTTACTTCCGCGAACTTTACTTGCGCGGCTTTTGCCAGGTAAGCCGGATCATTGAGCGCTGTTTCCGCGGATTGTCTTTGCGAGGCTATAGCGGAAGCGGCGTGTAATGCCTTTGCCCTCTGCTGGACCACCTGCGAAATCTCATCGAAGGGTTTTTCATTACTGGTATCCGTCGGAGCAAACGCGACCCCAAACTTGGTGTGCAAGGAAGCCATCTCGGCGATATCGACGGCGTTACCGGCATGAAGCCCCTCGCGCGGCAAAGCCAGGTTCTCCAGTTTCTGGCCTGAGATGTTCGAAAGCTTTTGGCGGCCCTCTACCAATTTCTGTTTAATCTCTGCGTTGGAAGCAACTATATTATTGTCACTGCCGATAAATTTCTTATAGAGCTCTTCCGCGCGCTGTAAAACCCCCTCAAAAGCCATCTGCGCGGTCTCAATCTTGGTATTGGAGCGATTCGACAGGCGAACCTCTTCGGTACCGCTGGTGTTGCCTTCCTTGACGAACAAATCATTGTTCAGATCTTCCAACTGCTTGATGATCCCGGCA
>CAZAPB010000161.1:0-2605 GCA_964486835.1 uncultured Planctomycetia bacterium | reverse complement strand
CTCTTGGGGATTGTTTTAAAGCTACTAAAGTTTTTTAAAACCCCTTCGGCGAGAAAGGACAAGTGCCTGACGGTAGTAAAGCGAAAGCGATGATGCCATTGCCCAAATTCCGCCTGGCGGGTGAAGTTTGGGCGAAGGCATGCTCAAGGGATCGTGGGCGGGTAGTCGTTTGTGTCATATAAATGTTGAGTGCCAACCTTGACACTTGCCAACCACGGAGTTAATGTGTCCAAAAAGGGTCTTTTGGGACTGGATAGGACATAGATGTCTTTTTTGTTCAAGAACAGAGAGGTGCGTTTTTATGATCAACCACGAAGACACATGTAGAAATAATCATGTCAGTATGAGCCGGTGTGGGGATGAGGTCACGATCTCATTCCTCGGAGACTTTGACAACTCCACAACCCCGCTTGTCCAGCAATGCTGTGCCAAGGTCAAGCAGGACGACAGCCTCAAGCGGATCATTTTGGACTTTAAAAACGCCAAGAGGGTGGATACCAGCGCCTTTGCTTGCGTGATAAATTACATCAAACAGCACAAAGGATCTAAGACCGAAGTGGTAGTCACCGATCTTCATCAGCCCGCCAAGGATCTCATCGAGATACTAAAGATAGAGAAGATTATACCGGTTGGGTCATAACCTTCGGGTCAGGCGAGCGACCAGCGAACGTGTTTCTGTGAGACAGGGGCCGGCTAACTGTGCTTGTTGAAGTTTTTTCTCGATCTTTTTTATACCAACATGAGCTATTTTGTAAGCTCGATTAACTTGAAAAGCAGACCAAAACTGACGGCCTCCAGTTTTTATAGCCCCTTTTCGAAAGCTCTGAAAACTTTCTTCATAGAACCTCCGTTCGGAAACCTGGACACAATATGTTCCAGCCCAAAAAATCATCATCATTTGGATGATGAAATATCCGGCGACAGACGGTGTTAGAGATTCCTGCCTATGGCTCGTTCCATGGGAGTCTGACCAGGATATGTAGCTCGAGGGACATAGACAATCTCGCCGTGAGTTGTGCCAAAAATTTTATAATGGGTGCGCAGGTGGATAAGAAAATTTGCAGAAAACCTGGAGGTTTGGATAACGGCAAGGTAGCTTGTGTTTAGAACGATCAACTCAAACTCGCTGCGGTCGAGCAACGTGAGGATAAGGTTTTCATCCCAAAGCCCGCATTGCGATAATTGTGTAAACTCGTAGGGTTGGTATTCTATCGGTTTGTCAGCTGCGATTAAAAGCGACATGTTTTCAGCTAAGACCCTGCCTTTTGCTTTCTTGATGATACCTACTAATGGGCCCAGATCGCTCGCCATTTTTTTAAGATGAGCCGCTGATTGAGGAAGCGCGGCTAGGCTGTTGCTAAGCGTTATGGTGGAAAAAACCACAGGGATCGAAAACAGTAGCAGTCCCCAACGAAGCCCGGTACTTATTGCTTGTAAACGACTCAAAACCAAACCTGTAGTCCAGAACAAGGCAAAAGAAAATTCGAGGAAATAATTAGAGCCGGCGCCTGTTTTGCCGACAGCGGATGTCATGCAAAGATTTATTAAAAGATAGACAATGGGGAATACCGCCAATTTACCACGCAGCGCCAAAAGAATACCGAGCGCGGCAATCAGCAGAACCGGCCATATCTCAAAAAAATACGGACTCCAATAAAGCAGGATGCCTTTAATGAAATAGGCGTTACGGAAAACCATTTCCTGATTGGTCCAAAAGGCCCCCTGTGTGGCTATATTCAGCGCTGTAAACGGAATAACAATTCCCAAGGCAAAAATAAAAGAAAATACAAGCGCTTCAGAAAATCTCTTTGAAATGCATAAATAAACAAAAAAAGCCGCGGGCACATTAAGATAGCTTTGTTTAGTCCAATAGGAAAGAAGCAGAATGAACAGCGCGATAAAAAACGAGCCGTCTATTTTCAGGTTTGGACTATTTTCACGCTTTATGAGGCACCACATTCCTGCCGCGCTTAAGGCCAGCGCGAAAAAATCACTTTTCATCGTGGTCGTATAACAAAAAACAGTTGGAACAGACGCGAAAAGACAGGCCCATGTGAAAGCAAATGGCCGAGGGGTATTTTCTTGTCTTATTAAACGGTAAAGAAAATATATTACGGCCAGGCAGGACACAAAAGAAACGATTCTTCCGCACATATAGGATTGCCCGGTGACCAGGGATGTCAAGAAACACACATAAAAATAAAGCGGATTGTAAGGCGTCAGCAAGTAAGGCGCGAGAGTGAGATCCCGGTAAACTAGCGGATGATGGCTCAAGTTTCTGATGGTCATCAGAAGACCCGGCTCTCCATAATTAAAGGAGTAAGGAAAAGGGATATCGATAAAGGCTCTGGATATCAGATTGGTTAATGACATCAGCCCCAGGACAATGGGCAGAACAAATATCCATTTCGAGTAACGATATGCGGACGTTTTATCGGCCGTTAGCTGTTTGATCATAAGCCTCTTTCTTAATTAGCATTATAAACTGTATTTATCTTTCCCGTAATTGTTTTTGAATATTTCAAAGTACACCAAGCATATAAATTCCTTGCAAAAGAGACTGATGGCTTGCTACATTAACACAAACTATGAGCCTACTGAGCAC
>CAZAPB010000160.1:0-2674 GCA_964486835.1 uncultured Planctomycetia bacterium | reverse complement strand
TCTTCTATCCGTTTGCGGTCGGTGATATCACGACTGATGCCTAAAAGCCCGATCACCTTCCCGCCGGCATCTATTAGCGGAGCTTTATACGTGTCAATAAGCTTGCGTGAACCATCCTTATAGGTGATCCACTCCTCGTTATGGCGCGGAGATCCTTGCTCCATCATTATCCGGTCCTGCTCCAGGAAAAAATCAGCGGTCGCCTTGTCAAAAAGATCATAGTCGGTCTTTCCGACAATTTCTTCTTTTGGACGCCCCACAAACTCAATAAACAGAGGATTACAGCCGAGATAAACGCCCCGGGTATCTTTAAAAAAAACAATATCCGGAATAGAGTCTAAAAGAACCGCTATTAATCCCGACTGCCGCCTAATTTCTTCTTCGGCGTGCTTACGCGCCGTAATATCGATCATGACGGTTAGAAAATACTGCACTCCCTGGCTGATAATTATCTCACCGGAAAAAAGGCCGTCACGCAAGCTTCCGTCCTTGCAGCGTACCCGAAGTTCAAAATCAGCGATACGAGTATTTGTCAGCAGCATCTCTGCCGCCGCTTTCTGTTGGTCAGGCTCCGGAAACAAAGCAAGCTCTGCCGCGGTCTTGCCGACCACCTCGTTTTTGGAATATCCAAGTACTTTCAAAAAAGCGTCATTAATATCATAAAACCGACGCTCCGGCAAAATTGACAGCGCCATCAAAGCGGGATTATTACGAAACAAACGCTCAAATCTCTGCTTACCTTCCTGTTCCTCAACCAAATCCTTGCTAAGCCCAAAAATACAATCCGCGCCGTTCCAGCGCCCTGGCCAGATACGGGTTTCTACAGGGATCAACGTGCCGGATTTCGCGGCTAACGGCAAAGAACAGGTGTCTGTCTCGCCGCGCATCATTGCCGCAAAAATTGTTTCCACCTCGCCCCGCTGCTGAGCCGGGTGCAAATCCAACACACGCATGGATAAAAGCTCACCGGCGCTATAGCCAAGTTTTTTTGATACGGCCGTATTCGCGTAAAGAATACTTCCGGCAGGATCGGCCACCACAATAATATCGTCCAAGGTTTCAAAAAACATATGGAAATTGGTTTCGCTTTCACGCAAAGCGTCCTGGGCTTTCCGATGCTCGGTAATATCGGCAAAAGTGGTCACGACCGAGCTGGGCTTACGGGCATTAATCTCAAAAATAGGATTTGAATTGATCGATATCCATGTCAGCGGCCCGTCCGGCTTGTAAACGCCCATGATAACATTGTGTTGGGCCAGCCCCGTACGCAACGAAACCATGGCCGGATGTGTTTCTCCGGGAAACGCAGAACCATCTTCATGCACCGCGCGCCAGCGCGCATCGATCGATGTGCGGCTCATCATCCGCTCTTTACTCAAACCCAATATGCGCTCGGCGCTCGAGTTGCATGCGACAATAGCCCCATCGGCCGCTTGAAGCACAACACCTTCAGCCATGGATTCTACGATAGCTTGATACTGAGTATTATTTTTCAAATTTATATAGATTTTTAATTTAGTTGAAGATTTTTATGCAATTTATTACATACTTTTTAACACATAAAATTAATTTAACCTACCACTATTTTTTAATGATCTGTTATTCGCCTGGGTTTCCTGTCGGACACCCGGCGATGGTGGGCATTTGTCGCATAGACTTAATCACCTTCTCAAGTATACTTTCTGTTGAGGGTGCATAATACTAAAGGAATGACTGCATGACTGATACTACTCATAAAAACGATGTGACACCGTTGGATTCCCAACCCAAAAAGATCATGGTCGTCGACGATGAAGTCGGCTATACGGATATTATAGACTCAACTCTATCCAGCAGGGGCTATCAGGTCATTGTCGCCAATGACGGGGAAGAAGCTTTTGATAAACTAAAAAAAGTTGTTCCTGATCTCCTGATACTGGATATCAGCCTTCCGAAAATCAACGGCATTACCCTTTATAATAACATCTGTGAGATTTATAACCAGGCTGTCATACTTCCGTTTCCTATCCTCATTGCCACAGCGCGCGAAGAATTAAGAAATTTTTTTGAGAATATGCAACAAGGCTGTTTTTTGACCAAACCATTTGAACTTGACGTGCTTTTATGCAAAATCGAAAAACTTCTTTTACCGATAAAGAATTTTTCCATTTTTCTCGTTGGAATGAAAGCTAACCCAAAAACTATGGGTATTTACCAATCACTGGCGCTTCAAAAAACCGATGTCAGGGCAATGGAAAGCCTTGAGGAATTTCAAAGAGAAGCAGCGGCCGCTCCGCCTGACGCGATCGTTATGGAATATCTGCAGAATAACATCGCCGGTGATACGTTTATCAGGGAAATAAGGGAAACGTTTTCTTTTCGAAAAACCCCGATCATTGCTTATAGCCATTCAGGCTTCAAAGGACTGAAAGAAAAAGCCCTCGCGGCGGGAGCAGACGCCTACATCGAACACCCGGACAATTATAAATTATTATTCTGGACAATCAGATCGCTTATATACAAAAATAAGATTTCAAGGCCAAAAAAATCCGATTAGTTTTATTTACAACCGCATTGAAACTGTCTAAGACTGTTTACCATGGACCACTGCCTCGGCTCTCAGCCAGTCATTCTCATGATTTCCTTCTTTACGGCCGCCTTCAATATAAAATAGATACGCGAGCTCTTGGATCCG
>CAZAPB010000159.1:0-2698 GCA_964486835.1 uncultured Planctomycetia bacterium | reverse complement strand
GTCTTCGAGTGTCAATTTCACCAGCCCGGTCTTTTTCCGCTGGCGGTACTGCATCAAGGGAGCGAGTCGGTCGATGAGTTGCTGAAACTTTTCTTCGTCCGGGGTCGTCCACCAGGCTTCTCGCTGTACGTCCAGAATGAAGGCCTCTTCTTTGGCGACCACGTTAACGGTTAGCGGCAGTTCGCCAATCTGTACAAGCAGGGAAGCTTTGATGGCTTCAAAGGCGTCGTGATTTTCGGTCAGCCATTCGGTTGAGAGATCGATCACATCTTTTTCAAAGCGCATGGCTTTGAAGTCAATGCCGGAGCGGGTTCGCAGGATCGGTGCAATATGAGAACGGAGAAAGCCGATTTTTTCAGCATCCGGACGATGCCAGAAGTTGTCGTCAGCGGTTTTGTCCAGATCGGCTTTGTGATCCATTACGACGATATTTTTTTGCGGCAGACCGGCAAGATCGGCACGGAGTGTCGCGGTGATGGACGGAATCAGATCCGTGCGGCCTGCGGCGATGGCGGCTTCCAGTTTATCGAGCCGGGATTCAAAGAGACGCACCGGCAGAGCCACCTGTGCGCCGGGTTCGCGTCCACGAGGTTCCATTTTGAAAAAGTCGAAGTTGCCCCAGCAGTCAATGATCAGAAATTTGTCTTTTTCGGGGCACCATTTTTTGCGTTTGGCGGGGTTGTCTTCCAGCACGCGAGTGCCGCGCCCGATCATTTGCCAGAATTTGGTATAGGAAAAGACCGGTTTGGAGAAGACCAGATTGGTGATTTCGCGGACATCGATGCCGGTATCGAGCATGTCCACGCTGATGGCTACACGGGGCATGTTGTTGTTTTTGAACTGGTCGAGCAGGCCGCCTTTCCCGTGTACGCGCGAATCATCGGAAACAATAACCCGCGCGAGGTTGCCTTTGTATTCGGGGTACATGGCGTCGAAAAGCTCCTGCAAACGGTAGGCATGCGCTTTGGAAATGGCAAAAAAGATGGTTTTGCCGGGCAGGACGCCATTGGGATCTTTAATCGATTCTTCCATGAATTCGCGGACGATCAGGCTGTTGGTTCCCGAGTTGGTGACCTTTCGCTCCAGATCCGTCCCTTCAAAGTCAATTTCCGACGGGTCGCGCCCTTCGGCGATCAGCTTCTTTTGCGCGGCTTGCGGCAGGCATTCTCCTTGAATGCCTTCAAGCTGGAATTTTGAGCGGACTTTTAAAACCTCGAAGTCGCAGAGATAGGGAGGGATATGATTGACGGCCTCGTCATAAGAATAGGCGAAGTCGGGAACGCCGGTTTCGCAGGTGAAGATGTCAAATGTGTCGTGATCAATCCGGTCGGTCGGTGTGGCCGTCAGGCCCAGTTGCAGGGCATGAAAGTAGGAAAGTACGTTCTGGTAAATGTTGTAGATCGAACGGTGACTTTCATCCGCAATGATCAGATCAAAGAAAAACGGGCTTGGCCCGTCCTCTTTTTCAATGATGTTGAGCATGGTCTGATAGGTTGTGCAGTAAATCCGTCGGTCGGTTGCAAAATCCGTTTCGCCAAGCTGGGGCCAGACCGGCGCATTCGGCAGGTGTTCTTTGCAGGCATCCAATGCCTGATTTCTCAGCGCGATACGGTCAACCAAAAAGGCGACGCGTTTGACCCGGCGGGCTCGCATCAGTACATCAATCAGCGCAATGGCGGTCCGAGTTTTTCCCGTCCCCGTGGCCATGACTAAAAGCATTTTTCGGCGGCTTTGTTCAATGCGCTCAAGAATGGTTCGAATTGCTTCAATCTGGTAGGAACGCCCGGCGATGTCGGAGTTGATCAGTTCAGGCGAGAGAGGACGTTTTTCTTTCCGCCGAAACTCCATGTGCTCCAGATCATCACGGGTCGGGAAGCCGTATACTTTTTGCGGCGGGTAGTTTTCCGAATCCCAAAAAAAGATATCGTGTCCGTTGGTGTAAAAGATGAAGGGCAAATCCCCGCCTTGGGTTTTCTGAATGTTCTGAGCGTATTGAAGAGCCTGTTCCTGTCCAAGTTGTGCGTCGCGGGAGGTTTTCTTGGCTTCAACAACCGCTTGCGGGGTGGAATCTTTTTTTAACAGAACATAATCAGAAAATTGATGTCCTCCGTAGGGCGACTGAGTTTCCTTAACGGCGTCCGGTCCCAGGAAAATATCGAATTCCTGAGTGACCATACCGGGGTGATCAACCAGCCATCCGGCACGGGCCAAACGCTTATCAATAATCTCCTGACGTGTTTTTGCTTCGTTCATTCGGGCCGTTTTTAGCAGAGTAAGTTTTTGATAGCAAAATTCTTTTGAAATGGCTGTCGGAGTTAAAGTGGGCAAATTTAATCCCCGGCGAAGAAGCGGTAGGCGCGCTTCATGGCGTTGAGCGAAATTTTTAACGGCGGGTAGGCGGCGCGCAGGTCGAATGCTGTCGAGTGTCTTAGTACGCTGCGAAAGTGGCTGAATTCTTCAAAGCCGGTTTTTCCATGATAAGCCCCTATGCCGCTTTCACCCCGTCCGCCAAAAGGTAATTCTTTCGGGATCAGTTGGCTGATCGTGTCATTGATGCAGACGCCGCCCGACGGGATGGCTCTCATAAGCCGTTGTTGCTGTTCCGGATCGTCGGTGAAAAGGTAAAGCGCCAGCGGGGTCGAGCGTGTTTTACAAAAGGCGATGATGTCGTTTTCGGAATCATAGGGCAGGACATGGA
>CAZAPB010000158.1:0-2713 GCA_964486835.1 uncultured Planctomycetia bacterium | reverse complement strand
CTCTCTTTGGAGATCGGCTTGGATCTCGCGGCGTCGGTGCATATGAACGGCAGGACGTTCCAGGGTCTTCTGGATCTGGACACGCTTAAAATATCACTCGAGGGAGTGCATGACCCGTTTTCCACGGCGGCGCAAGAGGACTGGGTGCTGGGCTTGAGCGAGAGCTATCTCTCGGGAGTTTCCGTCTATTCGCTCTCGTCGTTCAGCAAATTGCAGCATTATGCGGATTCTTCTTTTTATAACTACAGCTACAATTTTTATTTCGACGGATCGCTTTCCTCGGATCTTTTCTATTATTCGCGTGGCGTGAACGACCAATTGTTGAGCCGTGATTTCACCTATACTCGCGCGGGCCAACAAACGCTTGTGGACACGGTCGTGGGCGTGAGCTATTCCAACGATGTCTACAGCTACGGCTCTATGATGGACTATGAATATGACGCTATCGGTCATATCTCCTCAATAACGGTCACCATGGAGACGCGCAGTAATCCGCTTTTCCGGATGCTGATGACCCATCAGTATCTTTTTGGGGCGCATGGCATAGAGATCCTTTATCTGGGCAATCAATTGGTGCCGGTGAATTGATCGAGGGGGACCGGCGCGGCGCGGTTGACATGATGGCCGTGTGCGGGTATACTTCGCACTAGTAGATTTTATCTTTCACCTTTTAAATGGACCCTGAGAGGTCTATAAAGGAAGCGATGTCAAAGCTTGTCTTAGACCAACCATCCATCGAGCGTGCGGTTACCCGCATGGCTCACGAGATTCTCGAAAAGAATAAAGGCACGGAGGGGTTGTGCCTTATCGGCATTCAAACGCGCGGTGTCATTCTGGCCGAGCGCCTTTGCGCCGAGATATTTAAGATTACCCAAAATCAAGTGCCCGCCGGCATCCTTGATATCAATCTCTACCGTGACGACCTGACGCGTGTCGCCGAGCAACCGGTGATCCATAAGACCGAGATCGGGTTTGACCTGGAGAGCATGATTGTTGTGCTGGTGGATGATGTGCTTTACACGGGGAGGACGATACGCGCCGCGCTTGACGCGCTGACTGATTTTGGGCGGCCCAAAACGATAGAATTGGCCGTCCTGATAGACCGGGGGCATCGTGAGCTTCCCATACGCGCTGATTTTGTCGGCAAAAATATACCAACCAGCGAGAATGAGATCGTGCACGTTCACTTTTTGGAGACTGACAAAAAAGAAGAAGTGGTGGTGGAGGAGCGATGACCGCCAAAGTACGCTGGACGCGCAAGGACCTTCTGGCTCTGGAGGATCTCTCAAAGGATGAGATCGAGACTATCCTCAAGACGGCCGATTCGTTTAAGGAGGTTTCCATGCGGGAAGTTAAAAAAGTACCCGCGCTTCGCGGCAAGACCATCGCCAACCTTTTTTTCGAGCCATCTACCCGGACACGGACCAGCTTTGAGGTCGCGGCCAAGAGATTGTCCGCGGACATCATCAATTTTTCATCCACCGGTTCCAGCACCTCCAAAGGCGAGAGTTTGAGCGACACGGCCAAGAATATCGAGGCAATGCAGGTTGATACGATCGTGATGCGTCACCCTTCCTCGGGCGCGGCCGAATATTTGTCTAAATGCGTGAAGGCCGGTGTGATCAACGCGGGTGATGGCATTCATGAACACCCCACCCAGGGACTTCTGGATATTTTCACGATCCGGGAAAAAAAGAAAGATATGCAGGGGCTGAAGGTCTGCCTTATCGGTGATATTCTCCATTCGCGTGTGGCGCGTTCCAACATCTGGGGTCTGACGAAGCTGGGCGCTAAAGTTACTGTCTGCGGCCCGCCGACGCTGATTCCGCGGGGAATAGAAACGTTGGGGGTAGAGGTCAACTATGACCTTGATCAAGCCATCCAGGGCCAGGACGTGCTGAACATCCTGCGCATTCAGCTTGAACGCCAGCACGGAGCTTTCTTTCCTTCTATCCGTGAGTATGCGGCTGAGTATGGGATATCCAAGGAGCGCATGAAGAAAGCCAAGCCCGATGTGATCATTATGCACCCTGGGCCCATTAACCGCGGAGTTGAGCTGGCGGCGGAGGTGGCTGACGGTGCTAATTCGGTAATTCTTGAGCAGGTAACCAACGGTATCGCTGTGCGTATGGCAGTTTTATTTTTAACGACTATGGTGGAGAGATAAGCGTTAGGCGTTATGCGTCAGGCGTTAAGCGGTAAAGAATGCGGATTGAAGGTAAGGCAGTGAGTACTAGAAAAGAAAAATGGAGTTTTTGTTATGAAAAATATTATGAGTTTAAAATTATCTAATTCTTTTTCTTATCGCTTAACGCTTACCGCTTATTGCTGGAATCCATAATGAAAATCCTAATCAAAAACGGCCACTTGGTTGATCCCCGGAACAAAATCGATGAATTGATGGATGTTTTCATCGAGAATGGTTTGGTAAAAAAAGTAGCACCCGCCGGAGGCGGGTCCGCCTCGGGCGGAAAAAAGATCACTGAAAAAGCCGACAAGGAAATTGACGCCAAAGGAAAGATCGTCTGCCCGGGGCTCATTGACCTGCATGTCCATTTTCGCCAGCCGGGGTATGAATATAAAGAAACAGTCGAGACCGGGCTTCGCGCAGCGGTAAAGGGCGGTTTTACCGGTGTCTGTCCGATGCCTAATACCAACCCTATTTCCGACCGTCGTTCGGATATGGAATTTCTCGTCGGCGAGGCAAAACGTC
>CAZAPB010000157.1:0-2727 GCA_964486835.1 uncultured Planctomycetia bacterium | reverse complement strand
TTCAGTTCTCCGCATCAACATTTGTGGTAAAAAAGCCCGCCCATCTTGCGGCGCTTATGATCACGATCAAAATTGCGCGCACTTCCCTGCTGAGTGCCGCTGTGATGCACGGTAATCGTTCTCCATAAATAAGAAGTCTGACGCGGTCCAATAATACGGCGCGCCTCCGCCAGACTGACCGGACCCGTACCGGGGGCAGAGTATTGGGCGGGAACAAAACTCCTCTGGGGGATAAAAAGACGCTGGCCAACTTCCAGCGTGCTGGGATTCTTGATATTGTTAGCACTCATCACTTCCTGAGGACTCACATGATAAAGCTTGCCGATGCGATAAATCGTCTGCCCACGGCCGACCGTATGATAAAACCCCGCCGCCTGCGGACTCGCCACGACTGGCGGCGCAAAGTAGGTTTTGGAAGTGCGCATGGCCGGCCGCGGACATCCCGTCAAAAAAAACAGGCTGAATGTTAGCAGGGAAAATATAAACAGCTTGTGTACGTAAAACCGTTTTAAATCAGATCCGCCCAAAGTCATCCTCTAGTCTTATGATATCGTCTTCTCCCAGGTAGTCGCCAAACTGTACTTCGATCAGCACCAACGGAGTGCCTCCGATATTATGCACACGATGGATTTCCCCGCAAGGAACTTCTATAAAAAACCCCGGCCCCACCTCTATCTGCCGGCTCCCGATCGTCACTATCCCGCGTCCGCAAACAAAGATCCATTTTTCGGCGCGCCGGCTGTGTTTTTGCAAGCTAAAACGTTTTCCCGGATACACTTCGATGCGCTTAACCTGCGACCCTTCTTCTGTCACGATCACTTCATACTTCCCCCAAGGACGTTGGTCGCTCTTAGACATTGGGCTGTCCGTAAATAATCTTCTGGATCTCATTCTTTAAATTGATACTGTCATGGCGCACAAGTTCATCGGCGTTCCCGATATCCGCTAAAATGACTTTAGCTTCCGTGATCTTAGCGATCGACTGAGGACTGTTCAATTTTACAGGTTCCTGATTCATCTTCAGATAATCCGCAAGGGACTGCTTCGATACTTTGGTATTGGAAACAAGCACATAATCCAAACAATCCTCACCCAGGTACTTGATAATCTCCTTGATGTGATCGGCAGCGTCAAAACCGGTTGTTTCTCCGGGCTTGGTCATTAGATTGCAGATATATATCTTTTTTGCAGGCGATTTTACGAGCGCTTCCCGGATACTCTTGACGATGAGGTTTGTGACAACGCTGGTAAAAAGATCACCGGGACCGATAGTCACAAAATCAGCGAAAAGGATCGAAGCGACGACAGCCGAATCCGCGCGGGCCCCAGGCTCGTGACGAAGCTCCTCGAGCTTGAGCTCGGCCGATCGCCCATAACAGCCGTCGATCTTGCTCTCACCCCTGATCACTGTCCCGCCAGTAAAGCGCGCGACTAACGTTGTCGCCGTATTGGACACCGGAAGAACGATCCCCTGGAGATACAAAATATCGCTCAAGGACCTGACTGCCTCGGACATGGACCCCTTGACACCGGTAAGGGCAGCCAAAAAAATATTACCGAAACTATGCCCCGAAAGCTCGCCTTTTTTATCAAAACGGTATTGCATGATCTGGTTCATGATCTCCGGCGCGTTGGAGAGCGCTACCAGACTGCGCCGGATATCGCCGGGCGGCAGTAGGCCTAACGATTGGCTAAGCTTACCGGAAGAACCGCCATCATCACTCATATCCACGATAGAAGTCAAAAGAACTTGAGGTAGAGTTTTGAGGCCTATCAGTAAATTGAACAGCCCCGTACCGCCGCCAATACAGGCAAGGCGCGTCTTCTTCTGCAAAACCGCGTTGACCTTCATAATAAGCTCGCGCTCATTGAAAGGAATGATCACGTAGTCAGCCACACCCAATTTCTTCATCTTAAGAATGTGAGAAAAATCGCGATTGGAAGAAAAAACAACCACAGGTTTTCCGGTCTGCTTGATTAGCTTGAGGAGCGGTTCGATCTTCGCAAGACGCGAACCAAAAAAATCATCATCAAGACAAAAAATGTCCCAGCGGTTCTCCCGCACCTCTTTTTTTAAGTCCATCAATGTCGCAACAAAAACAGTTTCAAGACGCAAAGCATCCATCGCTTTTTTCAGCGTTCCTTGATCGGCTATTTTCGTTCCGATAATGACAGCTTTCACGGAATAAGACCTCTCAGGCTTTGCATACTTTTTTTGCCGCCGAGGGCACGCCGGCCATCGCGTTGCGAGTATCCACAATCAGACCGGCCCAGTCGCCCAACTCATGGTAATTGACGCTTCGATGGGCCGTAGAAATCACCACCAGATCAAAGCGGGAGATCACATCCCGCGTCCAAACCACCGAACTTGTGCCCGTCCAATGACCGTGTTCCCGCGTCGGTTTTATATCCGGCACGTGGGGATCATAATAAGCAACCTCGGCACCCTGCGCCTTAAAAAGATCCATCAAAGCAAAAGTTGGCGATTCTCTCATGTCATCCACATCAGGCTTGTACGCCAGACCCAAAAGAAGCACACGCGCTCCTTTGATCTTCTTGCCGTGTGAAGTCAACGCCTCAACGGCCCTTTGGGCTACATACTCCGGCATTTTAGTATTGATCTGACCCGCCAACTCAATAAAACGCGTTTCTTTACCATATTGCTTGGCTTTCCATGAAAGATAGAAAGGATCGATAGGAATGCAATGGCCACCGAGCCCCGGGCCG
>CAZAPB010000156.1:0-2909 GCA_964486835.1 uncultured Planctomycetia bacterium | reverse complement strand
TTTCTTTCTCATATCTATTGATAGCAATAGAGAGTAATATATAGGCATCTTACCGCCTATACCGCGTAGGCATATCCGGTAACTGGGAAGCGCATCTAAAGCGCAAAATATCTTCTTTAGGTCTACCAGACCCACTTCCTTTGACGAAGAGCATTAAGACTGTTCTGTAAGGTTATATGAATAATATCCATGCTGTCAAAACGAGTCTTTGTGATCTTTGCTGGGGTGTGGGATCTTGAAATGAGGAGAAATAATTATGGCACAAGAGACGATTTCCAAGGGTAGTTTACTTTACCACGCGGCTTATGGACTATGCCGTGTGGACAAGCTGATGGAACAGAACCGGGCAGGCGAAGAAGTTCTGTGTTATTCCATGGTGCCCAAAAAAGAAAATAATATGAAAACGCGCATTACTTTTCCGGCCGGCGACATAAAAAATTCGGGTTTTCATTCGCCTGTTTCGCTCAGGGAAGCCAACGAGATTTTGGAGTATTTAGCGAAAAGTGAGTTGACGAAGGCGGCACTGTCAGCCACTTCCAAGACAAGCTCTTCCGCCGCTCATCATGATCAGATATGGGATTTTGCTCAGATTGTATTTTCTTATGAAAAAACCAATACAAAAGACAGGGTCAAACGCCAAGTGCTGGAGAATTCCATCAAAGGCCTCGTCGGAGAACTTGCCTTCGCTTTTAATGTTACTCCAAAAAAAGCCGCTGAAAAAGTCCAAAAGAGCATGGGGAAAAAATTGAAAACTGATTCTTTGGTCCTTGATATTCTCGAAGAAACCGGAGAAGAAGGATCTATTGGATGGTAAGCAAGGCTTCTTCCTGTCGCAGAATTTTTCAACAAAGAGATAAGGAGTAACCATGATCAACGCTTATCAGACATGCAGGGTTTGCGGTGTCCGCGTTCCATCGGGTTTTACCAATTGTGACGCCTGTTATCACCAGCTGGATAACGTCAAAGAAACAGAAAACAAGTATTTGACCAGGCCGTTTCCTGTCCCGGCAAAACTGATGCCGATACTTATTCATAAGCCTGTGGAGAGAAGCAAGTAAGCGCAATCGATCTTTTAGAGGCTTTTATCACGTCGTAGATGGATAGTGTCTAATAAGCCCTCTAGTAAACTTTCTAATACTTAAAAAACCTGTAATAGTTTAGCCGGTACCGTTGGCTATCATCCTAAATCCCTGTCACTTGTGCCAGATTAGCGCTTATCAGTAGGCGGTCATTGCGAGGAACGAAGTGACGAAGCAATCCCCTATTGCATCATGACATAAAAAGGAGATTGCCGCGCTGTGGCCGCCAATGTTCTGTGGCGGGTCGCCCCCTTGGGCTCCTCGCAATGACAATACTGGCTAAACAAGACCAAGCGCCAACTTAATACAAAAACCTCAACAACTAGTCTCTCCCTGAATATCCTGTGACAGCCATAGATAGTAGACTCGGCAAGGGCTGTAAGGATATAATATAGCAAGTATTGGGTAGAGAAAATTATGTTCGAAAATACTAGGAGAAAATATGCTGCGTTTCATTAAAGTCTGTCTTTTAGTTTGTTCTTTAGCTCTTGGGTCCAGCGCTTTGGTTGTCGCGGCGGAGTCGGCTCCGGCGGCGTCTAAGACGCTCGAAAATTTACAAGCCGCCTTCAACGGCGAAAGCAACGCGCATAACCGCTATCTTGAATTCGCCAAAAAGGCGGATGAAGAAGGCTACGGACAGGTTGCCAGTCTTTTTAGGGCCGCCTCTGCCGCTGAAAAAGTCCATTTAGAAAATCACGCGAAGGTGATCGTGGAAATGGGCGCGCTCCCTAAAGCGACCATTGTCTCTCCGGAAGTAAAGTCCACCAAGGAGAATCTGGAAGCCGCCATCAAGGGCGAAACTTACGAGAGAGACGTGATGTACCCTGAGTTTATCGCCGAAGCCAAACAATCGGGCAACAAACAGGCTCTGCGTTCGTTTGTATTTGCCAAGACCGTTGAAGCGCAACACGCCGATCTTTATCAAGGCGCTTTGGATAATCTGGAAGCGTGGAAGGGCGGCAGTAAAGATTTTTATGTCTGCCCCGTTTGCGGGAACACTGTGACAGCGGTAAGTTTGGCGAATTGCCCTATCTGTGATACTCCGAAAGAACAATTTGTCGTGGTGAAATAATGGAATTCTTCAAGGTCACGCTGGTGACAGATCTTGTAAAAATGTTCCTCGTGACCTTGAAGAACCATGATGTTTTACATCCGCTCATTGTGCATTTTCCTATCGCGCTTTTGTCTGTGGTACCGATATGGATATTTTTTGGGATCGTGTTTAGAAAATCGGCCAAAGCATCTTTTGTGTCCGCGTTGGCTTTGATGACGCTTGGCACCGCTTCGTTGTATCTGGCTTTTTCAAGTGGGCATGCGGCGGGCGAGCTTGTGGACAGAACACCGCAGATATCAGCCGTGTTGGATGTACATAAGGATTTGGCCAAAGATACGCGGGTTTTCTTTACTTTCTTGACGGTCATTTTTGCTTCCCTGTTATTGATACTTGCCCCTGTTACAAAAATCGAGGTTGGCAGTAAAAAATTTACTTATTTGATGGTCGCTTTTTTAGCTCTTTATTCGGTCGGTGTTCTTTTTGTGATGAACACAGCGCACCAAGGCGGTCTTTTGGTGCACCAACAAGGTGTGCATGCCATGATCCCACGGTTAACTTAGACTCCCTCGAACTAACCAAACCATATTATTTGTAATATTAATGTTTTAGCGTTATTTAACAAAAATGAATTATCTACTATGATGGGATATATTAATAGAGTAAATACTTTGATTTATTTCTACCATTCTGTCATAAATGACGCATAAAAATTTGCCTTTTCCAGGAATGTAAGGCATATTTTCTAAATAAGTTACATCTCAAAAACTATAAATGGT
>CAZAPB010000155.1:0-2950 GCA_964486835.1 uncultured Planctomycetia bacterium | reverse complement strand
TTTTGATCTTGAGCAATATATCAATCTACGTCCGGTCAAGCTGTATCCCGGTGTGTGGACGCCACTCAGGGACAAAGGTCCGGAGGATATCGATTTTGTAGTGGTGCGCGAAAACAATGAAGGCCTTTATGTAGGCGAAGGCAAGTTCATCAATAAAGGCAAGAAGAACGAAGTCGCGCTTCAGGTCTCACGCAATACTCGTAAGGGCGTTGAGCGCTGTATCCGCTATGCTTTTGAGCTGACGCGCAAGCGCAATAAAAGAAAAAAGCTGACTCTTTGCGGCAAGACCAATGTTTTGACCTATGCGATGGATCTCTGGTGGAGAGTATTTCAGGAAGTTGCCAAGGAATATCCGGACGTGACTGCTGATTACGCGCATGTGGATGCCACTTGCATGTGGATGGTCAAGAATCCCGAATGGTTCGATGTGATCGTGACCGATAATATGTTTGGCGATATTATCACGGACCTTGGCGCGATGATCCAGGGCGGCATGGGCATCGCCGCGGGCGGCAATATCAATCCCAAGGGAGTCTCAATGTTTGAGCCTATCGGCGGATCCGCTCCCAAGTATACCGGCAAAAATGTGATCAACCCGCTGGCCGCTATCTGCGCCGGCGCGATGATGATCGATTCACTGGGCCAGAGCAAGGCCGCGACAGAGATAGAAAATGCGGTGATGAGCGTTACTCAGAATAAATTAAAGTCCTTGGCTGCGGGTAAAATGGGCTACGGCACGACCGAGGTGGGCGATTTGGTGGTGGAGGCGTTGGAAAAAAAATCATAAGTGCCACGGCAGGGCCTGCCGCTGCGGCAGCCCATTCCGTCCTCGCGTAACTTCGTTCAGCTCCGGGCGGGATGGGCGCCCGCCTCCGCGTCACCCGCCGTAAGTTAAGGATTGTATTTAATCTTTCGGCTCGGCGTGGGTGGCGTCGGGCGGGGCGCCCCGTTTTTTTTCGTGAAGAATTACACGAAAAAACAATGGGGCTGACCGACGACAGGACCCGCGCGGCGTATAAGTTAAGTATAAACGGATAATTTTCATAGAAAGGCAGGAGGAAAACGCATGAACAAAAAATCAAAATACAATGTTGCGATCATGGGCGCTACCGGCGCTGTTGGGGAAGAGATGCTCAAGATCCTCGAAGAGAGAAATTTTCCTATAAACGAGCTAAGGCTTCTGGCTTCGGCGCGTTCCGTTGGAAGGAGTTATACCTTTAAGGGCCGTAAGTACAAAGTAGAGGAACTTAAAGAGGATTCATTTGGCGATATGGATATCGTGCTGGCAAGCGCCGGCGGTTCGATCTCCAAAAAATACGCGCCGTTTGCGGTCAGGGCGGGAGCGGTTGTTGTCGACAATACCAGCGCTTACCGTATGGACCCGGATGTGCCGTTGGTGGTCCCTGAGATCAACCCGCAAGACATTAAAAAGCACAAGGGTATTATCGCCAACCCCAACTGCTCGACGATCATCATGCTCGTGCCTGTATTTGCGATTCATAAAAAAAACCGGGTAAAAAAAGCGATCATCTCCACGTATCAGGCTGCTTCCGGAGCGGGCGCTAAGGCGATGAAGGAGCTTGAGGACCAGGCCCGCGATATACTCGCCGGAAAACCCGCCAAAAAAGAAATATTTCCGCACCAGATCGCGTTCAATCTTTTTTCGCACAACAGCGCGGTCAAAGATGAGGGTTATAACGAGGAAGAGATCAAAATGACCAAGGAGACTCACAAGATCCTTCATGATAAGAAGATCAAAGTGACGGCAACCTGCGTGCGCGTTCCCGTGTACCGGGCCCATTCCGAATCCATCTATCTTGAGCTTTCACAAAAGCCAGATGTACAGAAGATCCGTCAAATTATCTCCAGGGCGCCTGGATTGCGCCTGGTGGATGACCGTGAGAAGAACCATTTTCCGATGCCGATCGAGGCTTCGGGCAAGGATGATGTGCTTGTGGGCCGCATCCGAACGGACGCGTCTACACCCAAAGGCCTTTGGCTTTTTGTTGCCGGAGACCAGATCCGCAAAGGCGCGGCACTGAACGCTGTTCAGATCGCCGAGATCCTTTGTGGAATAAAGCGCTCCTGACCACTGAACCTATGGCCGAGCAAGAGACCGTGCGAAATGTGCGGCTTTTGATCGGGTTCATCGGCACCCGCTTTGAAGGCTGGCAAAGCCAAAAGAACGGCCGCACGCTTCAGGAATTTTTTGAAAAGATCCTCCGGCGATTATTCCCCGGACAGAAGATCAACCTGATCGGAAGTTCCCGGACGGACAGCGGCGTTCACGCCAAGGGTTTTGTGGCTCATTTTATGGCCGTCAACGCTTTATCGGATGAAAAACTCCAAAGCGCCCTCAATCATTATCTGCCTCCTGATGTGGTTGTCCTAGAGGCCAGGACGGCGCCTTCTGATTTTCATGCCAGATACTCGGCAAAGTCTAAGATCTACCAATACGACATCTGGAACGATCGTACACGGCCGCTTTTTGAGGCTCCGTACGCTCTTTGGTACCCCGGGGCGTTGGACACTCAGCGCATGAAGAAAGCTGCCGTCCACCTGGTTGGCAAACATGACTTTTGCGCCTTTAAGGATAGCGGCGACGAAAAGAAAAACACGATCCGCACGGTCAAAAAATTATCGGTTGTTAAAAGAGGCCCTCTGATCAAAATAACCATCCAAGGAGACGGTTTTCTTACGCATATGGTGCGTATTATCGCGGGCACTCTCATCCAGGTCGGGGTGGGACGTATTGAGCCTGCGGATATCCCGGCGATCATACGCTCCAAGGACCGAAAAAAGGCAGGGCCGACGGCCAAGGCGCTGGGCCTGACCCTCGTCAAGGTCTTCTATTAGTTACTCGTTATAATTTGGTATAATCAGAATTTGCTGAATAACCCTCAGTCTGCTCAAAAAGTCCCAGATGCTAGGCGCAGGCCGCAGGGCCGAC
>CAZAPB010000154.1:0-2954 GCA_964486835.1 uncultured Planctomycetia bacterium | reverse complement strand
AAGGCCATAGCCTTCCAATCCTACGATCTTCTTGGGATTATTGGTCAAAAGTTTTATTTTGCGCACCCCCAGGTCGGACAGTATCTGAGCTCCTACTCCATAATGACGCAGATCCGCTTCAAAGCCGAGTTTTTTATTGGCCTCAACCGTGTCCAGGCCTTTGTCTTGCAAGGAATAGGCTTTAAGCTTGTTCAAAAGTCCGATGCCCCGGCCCTCCTGCCGCATATAAAGAAGTACGCCTCGCTTTTCCTGCGCGATGCACCGAAGCGCTTTGTCGAGCTGTTCGCCACAGTCACAGCGCTTGGAGCCCAAAACATCTCCGGTAAAACATTCCGAATGCACACGCACCAGCACCGGCTTACCCGGGCGGACATCTCCCATGACCAGCGCGATATGATAATCACGGTCGACTGCCGATTCATAAGCCACAAGCTTAAAATCGCCGTATTCATTGGTCAGGTGCGTTTCTACGGCTTTGGATATCAGCTTCTCTTTTTTACTGCGATATTCGATCAGATCGCGGATAGCACATACTTTAAGCTTATGCTTGCGGGCAAAACGGTAAAGCTCCGGGGTACGTGCCATCGTGCCGTCATCATTCATGATTTCGCAGATCGCTCCCGCCGGCGTAAGCCCGGCCAGACGAGCCAGATCTACGCAAGCCTCGGTATGACCCGCACGTACCAGCACACCGCCTTCCCTGGCCCGCAACGGAAAAATATGTCCGGGCCTGACAAGATCATCCTTCTGGGTCTTGGGATCAATCAGAGTCTTGATAGTCTTTGCGCGGTCATACGCGGATATTCCTGTGCTAACACCCTGTTTGGCGTCAATAGAAACAGTCCAAGCTGTCTTGTATTCATCGCGATTGTCAGTGACCATCAAATCAATTCCCAACATAGCCAGCCGTGCGCCGGTCATCGGCGCGCAGATGATACCGCGTCCGTACCTGGCCATGAAATTGATGTTCTTAGGCGTCGCAAAATCCGCGGCCACCACCAGATCGCCCTCATTCTCGCGGTCGGCGTCATCCACGACAATAATGATCTTTCCTTTTTTTAAATCGGAAAGCACCTCAGAGATAAGATTAAATTTCATGGTTTTCTTTCGGTTAAAAATATTCGCTTAAAAAAGTTTTAACTTTTTCGCGCGTCCCGCTCAGAACGCTTTTTTCAGGCCTGTTCACAAACGAGCGGCCTTCCATCTCCGAAGCCAGCCGTAAAAGCCCCGCCGCAGAGGCGTGGCGCATTTCGATAAGCTTTTCAATGCCTTGCGGTGCGGCACGCCTTACCGGCACGTCCAAACTATCCTTTAGCTCCCCAAAAAGCTTCGCATCGTTGGCGCAATCACCGGTCAGCACTACCTCCGACACGCCAGGATTTTTTTTTTGGAAATCTTGGCATACAGCCAACACCACCCCGGACAGCGCGTCCCAGCCGTCGTTGTCGCTCAGCAGAGTCCGGTATTCCCTGATACGCCCCCGATCCATCAAAAGACCGTTCAAGTAATCAGCGCCGAGGTCCCAAATAATCTTTTTGGCCTGCCTCTCCTGGGCCGTTAAAACACCATACGCGCTGGAAAGCCCTGAAAGTACCGGCGTGGCTCTCCTAATCCCCGCGCGACGAAAAAGCCGGCTCCAAAGATCCCAGCGATCAGCGCGAGCCAGAAGAAAATGAACAGTCACATCAAGCCGATGCCCGAATACCCCAACCGGGTCAGCTACCGCATCTTTTTCATCAATCATATATTCGGTTTCAGCCGAGTAAACAATCTTTTTTTCAAAATTACCGACGAGGCGTTCGGCCGCGCTGACTGCGGCGCGCACGTCCGCTGTTTGCACATCTCCTTCGCCGTCGAGAAGTCTTGACCCGGTTAGCCAGGCACTTTCTATCCGCGCCTCATCAAAATTGTAATAAAGTCTGCCGATCGCGATTCCCGAAGACCTTTCGGCCTTAGCGGCCGCTTCGCAGACCGATTCGGCAAAGTCCGCCACGCTGACAAGCTCACCTTTTTCAATGCCGGCAATAGGCGCCTCACCGCCCCCCAGAACCTTGAGCCGCCCATCCTCGCGCGCCGATGCGGTGACAATGACAACATTCCTTGACCCAGGCTCCATCACTGAAATTGTTTTGGCGGGGAAAAAACGCGGACTCATCGGGGAAACTCCACAAGCCGACTCACCGAGGCCCGATCACCACATCATCAAAACGAAGATCAATATATTTGACCTTCGAGGTGTCCAGGACTACCGCCTTGAGGGTTTGGTCCAAGATCTTGAGCCTCTCCATAAAATGATTGCCGCCCATTCTGATCTCGATCTGATTATCCACGACAAGGAAAAAATTATTAGGGTCTGAAATATCAAGATAGGACAAGAGGTGGCCTCTGAGAACACGGGACTCGCGAATAATCTCGGCAAGTTTGACCGCTTTTTGCGTTGAAGCGTCTCGGAGCGTGACACCGACAAAAAGTCCTTCAGACGGGACCGGAGCCCCTTTGATCACGGTTAGGTTCCTAAAAGGGGCCTGCGCCGCTCCCGGCAACACCACTAAGTCCTTGTCTAGCTGAATATAGCGCGAAGAAAAAGCAACCTGCACTACCGGAGTGCGCCTCTTGAGCATCACCTCGATCTGATTGGGCAATACTCGGCGTACGCGAACCTCTTTAAACTCAGGATGTTTGCGTTTAATCACCTGCTGAACTTGGACCAGATCAAGCTCGATCAAGCTTTGGCCTTTTCTTAGCTCGCAAAAATCAAACGCTCTTTCCTGAGTGATCGGCCC
Source organism: uncultured Planctomycetia bacterium (assembly GCA_964486835.1). GTDB lineage: Bacteria > Omnitrophota > Gorgyraeia > 2-02-FULL-51-18 > 2-02-FULL-51-18 > CAMDWQ01. The sequence continues at coordinate 171 of CAZAPB010000154.1, read as the reverse complement.
TGCGTTGAGTATCCTCACTTCGGAAAGTTCAAACGCGGCTGAATTGAGCGCGTACGCGATCACGGTACCGAATAGAAGACCCACGGCCGTCAATGACAAAATATATGGAAGAGAGTAGAAAAAACTCTGCTTCAAACCCTGCAGGATCGCGTCGACATTCATCGGACCGCC
>CAZAPB010000153.1:0-3136 GCA_964486835.1 uncultured Planctomycetia bacterium | reverse complement strand
TAATATCACCTTTGTCAAAAACGACGACACGATCAGCCACTTCGCGGGCAAAATGCATGAGGTGGGTGACGATCAATGTTGTCATTCCCTCATTAACCAGATCTTTGATAACCGAAAGAACCTCACTGACCATTTCTGGATCAAGGGAGGACGTCGGCTCATCAAAAAGCATCGCCTCCGGTTTCATCGCGAGAGCCCTCACAATAGCCACGCGCTGCTGCTCCCCTCCGGAAAGATCTTCAGGATGACAGTTTACCTTGTTTTCAAGATTGATCCGACGCAACAGTTTTAAAGCATTTTCTGAGGCAGTCTCCTTATCAATCCCCAAGACTCTTACAGGGGCTTCAATAATATTTTCCAAAACAGTCATGTGCGGAAACAAATTAAACTGCTGAAAAACCATACCCGCCTTCAACCTTACTTTACGTATAGCTTCCAGATCTTCTTTTGTCGGATTCAAGCGGTTGATCGAATGGAGTGCCATTCCATCAACAATGACTTCACCCTCCTGGAAATATTCCAGTCCATTAATGCACCTGATAAACGTGCTCTTTCCGCTACCGGAAGGCCCAATAAAAACAACGACCTCACCTTTTTTAATCTCCAAGCTTATGCCTTTAAAAAGATGATTGTGCCCATAAGATTTGTGCAAATTTTTTACGGTTATCATTTTATCTTTTTCTTTTTAATCTGTCTTCCAGCCTACGCGCCATGAGCGACAACGGATAACTCATTCCGAAATACAAAAGTGCCGTTATCAATCCCAGTTCAAAGAACCGCAAGGTTGATGCCGCATGAATACTGTACGTTTTTGTCAATTCAACCATCGCAATAACTGAAACCAGCGATGAATCCTTGAATAGCGCAATAAAATCGTTTGTAATTCCGGGCAAAGCGATCCGCAGCGCCTGAGGAAAAATTATTCTTCTGATCGCAAGACTGCGAGACATGCCCAAAGACAGCGCAGCCTCCATCTGCCCTTTTGATATCGCAGAAATTCCAGCTCTGTAAAGTTCCGCCTCATACGCTGCATAATTCATCCCTAATCCTATGACCGCCGCGAATGCCGGACTTAATGAAATACCGATATTCGGCAAACCGTAATAAATAATATAAAGTTGTATTAACAGCGGAGTTCCGCGATAGATTTCGATATAGGCGGCTGACAGGTACGTGAAAGGCGGACGTCCATACAAACGTAATATCGTAATGAATAGCCCAAGCGTGACCGCTACTGCCATTGAGACAACGGAAACCATTATCGTAATTCCCGCACCTTTTAGTAAAGACGGTAAAAAAGTGCAGATCGAAGCCTTCCGGCTTTTTTCAAGGTTCACGTAACCGTTCTCTTTCACACGCATCAGCTCATAGAGTTTATCTTGTGCCTCGTTCCATACATCCCATTTTTCACAAATCTTTTTTAACTCTCCGGACTTCAGGAGTTCCGCAAGGACCTCATCAATCTTGATTTTCAGCTCTTCATCCCCTTGTCGGATACAGATTCCGTACAACCCCTCCCCCATGGGCTTCCCGGCGTATTTCAGTTTCGGATTGGTCTTGCCATAATAGGCCGCGATCGGCAGATCCAACAGCACCGCATCGAGTCTCCCGATCGCCAGATCGGTGTAAGGCTCAACCGGACCGGGATAGATTTTGACGTCAACACCCCCAAGGTTCTCAAGGATCGTCTGTGCGGCTGTCCCTGACAACGTCCCGACTTTTTTTCCTTTAAGGTTGGCAAGCTCATTGATGTTGTTCTCTTCCTTGCGGACCACGAGCTGCTCAACATAAACATAATATGGGTAAGAAAAGAGAATTTTTTCTTTACGCTGGTCCGTGATCTCGATGCCGTTCATCGCGAAATCAGAATCACCGCGCTCAAGGGACGGAATTAAACTGTCCCAGGCGTTCAGCCCGTATTCTATCTTAACCCCTAATTTCGAGGCGATTGCCTCCACGATATCAACCTCAAAACCGATAATGTGCTTCGGATCTTTAGGATCCGGAAAAGCGAGTGGCGCGCCACCTCCCACGTCCACACCCCAGATTAGAGAACCGCGTTTCTTAATTCTATCCAACGCGTTATCCTCAGCCTTAACCAGTTTTATATACGCTGACAAAAGAATGAATAAGCCGAAAATAATAAGCAAATATTTCTTCATTTACGATTGTTTCCCGTAGTTTTCACAGACACTACCCATGAAGCCAGCATGCTATTATAATATTTGGCATACGTCAACTGGATTTTGAAATTTCAGCGTGCACTTTTTGCGTTGGATTTGTTGATATTCAAGGCAAGGGATCCTAAAGGACTCGGAGACTATAAGACTAAAAAGGTCTTCGCGGTCCTTCGTCTTTATTTTGAGTCTTGGCGTCTTCAAGTCTCTGCGTCCTAAATCCAAACAATCCTGGATATCCCCACGCCGAAGCGAAGCTGTCGGAAAATCCTGTCAAAAAAACACGGCCACTCTATTTAAGAAACTTGATAGAACATGGATACGCCCAGGCTTCTCCGTTGGCAGCCTTTACAGCGCCAACGATCGGGAAGATGACTCCAACAACTGCCAGTGCGATCAGCAGAGGAATCCCGGCCAGAACAAAACAGAGCAGCACAAATACTATCGCAAGGATGAACTCCGTGATAATCCAGTTCACCACGATGCGTCCATGCCGATCAATGAGCTCCGAGTCGTTCTTTTTGATCTGCCACAGAACAATAGGAAGAATAAGCCCGGCAAAGGGGATAACGTAGCCGCAGAATTGCGACAGGTGGATAAACATCGCCCACATGTTGGCATCGACTGATATGCCGCTGACAGCCTGCGTAAACTTCTCGCCGGCGGGTTGATTCCCGGCGAGCAAGCCCTCTTTCGCCTTTTGATACTCCTGCTCGGTGATTGCACCGCTCTGCTTGAGTTCATTCAACTTCCCGATCTCGTCTGCAATACTCATACGTTCTCCTCTTATACGGCTCGGCAACTTTAACGGTGCTTGCATTTTTGCGCTTTTTGATGAGCAAAGCAAGCTGAAAGCAACACGGGGCAGAGAATCCTTTCAAGGACTCAGAGACTACAAGACTTTAAGACTCAAAAAGTCTTTGCGGTCCTTCGTCTTGCTTTTGAGTCTTTGCGTCTTC
>CAZAPB010000152.1:0-3162 GCA_964486835.1 uncultured Planctomycetia bacterium | reverse complement strand
CCGGTGTGCACACCCATCGGATCAAAATTTTCGATAGAGCAAATGATCACCACGTTGTCTTTTTTGTCGCGCATGACCTCCAGCTCAAACTCCTTCCAGCCGTAGATCGACTCCTCGATAAGGATCTGGTTGTTCATGGATAGCTGCAAACCGGTCGCGGCGATGCGTTTGAATTCATCCATCGTATTGGCAATACCGCCGCCGGTACCGCCGAGCGTAAAGCTGGGGCGTATTACCACGGGAAGCTTTACTTCCTCTAACACCTTCATCGCCTCTTCCATGGTTATGGCTAAACCCGACTTCGGCATGTCCAAACCGATCTTTTCCATCGCTTTTTTGAAAAGTTCACGGTTCTCGGCTTTCTTGATCGAGGCGACATTGACGCCGATCATTTGCACGCCGTACTTTTCAAATATCCCCGCCTCAGCCGCATTGACCGCCAAGTTCAAACCGGTCTGCCCTCCCAGCGTCGGAAGCACCGCGTCCGGTTTTTCTATCTGGATGATCCTTTCCAGAAATTCCACCGTAAGCGGCTCGATATAAGTACGGTCAGCCGTCTGCGGATCGGTCATGATCGTTGCGGGGTTGGAATTGATCAGCACCACCTGATAACCGTCCTCGCGCAACGCCTTACAGGCTTGCGTTCCCGAGTAATCAAACTCGCACGCCTGGCCGATCACAATGGGGCCGGAGCCGATGATTAGGATCTTTTTTATGTCTGTTCTTTTGGGCATAATTTGCGTTAAGCGTTAGGCGATAAGCGTTAAAAAATCAACTTTTTCTGAAAACCATACAAAATCCTTCCAACTTCATCACATTTGATATTTAAATCAGAATAATCACTCTCATTTAAATATCCAAGATCCTTGCTTAATAAAATATGGTATTTTGTTTCTTCTAAAGAAGAATCAGCCAAATTTAAAAAATGAAGAAAATCTCTTCTGCTTTTTCTTTTATGACCTTCAACAATATTTGCTGGAATTGAACTCGCCGATCTTCTGAGTTGAGATACTAAACCAAATTTTTCCTCTTGCGGCATATTTATTGTTTTTTGGTAAATTTCAAGCACCAGCATATGCGCCTTTTGCCAAACAAGTAAATCCTTAAATGTTTTTACTTTTTCCATTTTTTATCATTTCTTCTTTTTACCGCTTAACGCCTAACGCTTACCGCTTGTTCCCATCATCTTAATGAAACGGTCAAAATGGTGCGTCGCGTCATGCGGCCCCGGAGCAGCCTCGGGATGATACTGTACCGAAAATATCGGCAGAGTCTTGTGCTCCATTCCTTCGCAGGTATTGTCGTTGAGATTCACATGAGTCAGGCGCACGTTTTTATCCGGGATCGAATCCACATCCACCGCGAAGCCGTGGTTCTGCGCCGTGATCTCAACTTTTCTTGAATCCACATCGATCACGGGTTGGTTGCCGCCATGATGGCCGAATTTGAGCTTGAACGTCTTGCCGCCAAACGCCTGGCCGAGGATCTGATGCCCCAGGCATATCCCAAAAATAGGCATTTTATCCAAGAGACCCTTGACCGTATTGACAATATAAGGAAGCGCCTGGGGGTCTCCCGGGCCGTTTGAAAGAAAGAACCCGTGGGGCTTAAAATCCAGGATCTCTTCGACCGAAGCCGTCGCGGGAACCACACGCACACGGCAGTTACGGGCGGAGAGATTCCTCAAAATATTGAGCTTGATGCCGGAATCAACGGCGACAACGCGGAATTTTCCCTCAGTGTTCCAATCGTATGCCTTTTGGCACATGACTTCCTTGATGAGATCGCGTCCGACAAGACCCAGAGATTTGACAGCTTTTTTGACAAGGCTTTTTTCGTCAAGGTCGGTAGTGGAAATAACACCTTTTTTGGCGCCTTCTTCGCGTAGATGTTTGGTTAGAGCCCGCGTGTCGATGCCTTCAATGCCCACGATGCGATTACGTTTAAGATAGGAACCAAGATCTTCGGAAGCACGCCAGTTAGAATAAATACGACTGACTTCTTTAACGATGAATCCCTCGACGAACGGCTGTCTGGACTCAACATCCTCGGTATTCACGCCATAGTTGCCGATCAATGGGTACGTCATACAGACCATCTGCCCCTTGTAGGAGGGGTCAGTCAGTATTTCCTGATAGCCCATCATGCTGGTATTAAAAACGATCTCACCGTACGCCTCTCCCTCGATCCCGAAGGAATAACCGCGGTAGATCTTCCCGTCTTCCAGCGCTAAAATCGCTTCTTTCTTCAAATTATATTTCCGCTTTCTAAAACTTGTCGGCCTTCCGATATTACGTCTGTCACGCGGCCCTTCATCTTCCACCCAAGGAACGGCGAATTCTTGGATTTAGACTCAAATTTTTCTTTTTCGACTATCCACTCGGCCGCCGGGTCAAACACGGTCACATCCGCCGCCGCGCCCTCCGACAGATGACCGCGATCTATCTTCAAAATCTCGGCCGGTACCAGCGACATCTTGCGCACCAGCTCCGTCATGCTTAAGACTTTTTCCTCGACCATTCCCAGCGACAGCGCCAGTGAGGTCTCAAGGCCAATGACGCCAAACGGCGCCTTGTCGAACTCCACGCTTTTTTCATTTTCAGAATGCGGTGCGTGGTCAGTGGCGATCGTATCGATCGTGCCGTCTTTGAGAGCCGCCTTGATGGCTTTTACATCTTCGGCCGTGCGAAGCGGAGGATTCATTTTCGCATAGGTATTATAGTGCATGACAGCCTCGTCCGTCAGATGAAAATAATGCGGACAGGTTTCCGCAGTCACGCGCGAACCCTGCGCTTTGGCGTGACGGATCAGATCCAGCGATTTTTTGCTTGAGATATGGCAGAAATGCAGACGACCGCCGGTCAAGTCCGCCAGCTGGATATCACGCGCCACTTCCACGCTCTCCGACTCCGAAGGTATCCCGGGAAGCCCAAGCCGCGTGGACACAAGCCCTTCATTCATACAGCCGCCGCAGAAAAGCCCCTCATCCTGACAATGGACCATGATCACAAGATCAAATTTTTTCGCGTACTCAAGCGCCCTTCTTAGAATATTCGAATCCGTAATGGGCCGGCCGTCATCGGAGAGAGCCAGCGCGCCGCCTTTTTTGAGCTCGCCGAATTCGGTCAGCTCCTTGCCCTCCTGCCTGAGCGTCACCGCGCC
>CAZAPB010000151.1:0-3212 GCA_964486835.1 uncultured Planctomycetia bacterium | reverse complement strand
CAGGACGTCACCCTCTCACGGTGAAGACACGGGTTCGACTCCCGTTGGGGCTACCACTTCATTCTATTCCAATTAACCGAATCTCCTGTAATACATTTATCAGAATAATATTGAATCCAATGACTCGTTTTATGCCTAAGCAACCTAAGAATCGCCAAAATCCGGCTCACTGCACCGCCTATAAATTATACGAGAATTTGGATAGTCTGGTAGTGTATAATGTTCCTTTTGGGGAAAGCCGCATCTGAGGGATGGGGCGGTTCATTAAATTTAAATCCCTATAACCACAATTAATTAAAATTGGATATGCCCATTAACACAAAAACTCAACTCTGGCAGTTCATAGACGCCGACGCTTCATTTCAGGTGGAATCACCCGAAAACGTCAGTCGCTTATATTTTCCGCTGGCCAATGAGTCGGGTATCCTTTCGGCGATCACCCCTGATCTTCACGGCGATATCAAGACCAGCCATGATTCTTTCCTGATGCCGCCGATCAACGTCGAGAGTTTGCACAACGCCAAATCCTCGCGTAATTTCTGGGTTCATGTCGAGGGCAAAGGTGTCTGGTCGCTGACCGGCGTGTCTGCCATACAGAACGCCAAAAAGTTCTTACACAAAGATAAAGAGAAGGTAACGCTTAAAGCCGGCATGTTGTGGCACCAGGTCACGCGCGAGAATCGCGACATGGGTCTGCGTTCGGAAATCATCAATTTCGCTCCGGCCCCGGCTCCCCGCTCATCGGCGGCGCCCGACAGCAAGGAGTCTTCGGATACAGTTGAAATCATGATGGTATCGTTGACCAATACCGGCAGTTCCCAGCTCAAGATCACACCCACTTCGGCCATTCCGATATTCGCGCGGTCGGCGGATAATCTGCGCGACCATTACCATGTGACCTCCCTTTTAAACCGTATCCTTCACCATCCGGCCGGCGTTGTGGTTAAACCGACGATGTCATTTGATGAGCGGGGACATAAGCTAAATGAAACGCTTTACGCGGTCCTGGGATTTGAAAAAAGCGGAGAAATGCCGGTCGGCGTTTTCTCAACCGTCCCGGACTTTGTCGGAGAAGGCGGCAACTTTGAAACGCCACAGGCCATCATTGCCAATCTCCCGCCTCCGCACAAAGATTCAAGCGCCTATCAAGGCAAGTCGGCTATGGGAGCGCTTCGTTTCAGAACCTCTGTTCTGGCGCCCGGCCAGAAAATGCAATTTGTCCTGCTTTTAGGTATCTCCAAGAATGAAGCCGAGATAGAAAATTGGGCCCGTAAATATGGAACCTGGGATAAGGCCGAGCAAGCCCTCAAAAACACGCGTCTTTTTTGGCGGCAAAAAATTGATGCGGTCAAATTCAACACTCAAGACCCGGCTTATGACTGATGGCTGCGTTGGGTATCACTTCAGCCTACGCTCAGAAAAATTTTCGGTTGTTCTTTTCTGCCGGATTTCGATTACGGACGCGGCGGGCGGGGTTGGCGTGACTTGTGGCAGGACTGCCTGGCGCTTCTTTTAACCTCTCCGGCAGATACCAAAAAATTACTCCTGCACAACTTCAACGGCGTGCGTATCGACGGTTCCAACGCGACCATTATCGGCAACGGTGAATTCATCGCGGATAGGAACAACATCACCCGCACCTGGATGGACCACGGCGTATGGCCCTACCTGACCCTCGAGCTTTATATCCACCAGACAGGAGACTTGGGCATCCTTTTTCAGGAAGCGCATTATTTCCGCGACACACAGCAAACACGCGGCCAGAAAAAAGACTCTTTGTGGACTGAAGGCTACGGCCGCAAGCTCAAAACCCGCGGCGGCCAGATCGCTTCCGGCAGTATCCTTGAACATCTGCTTGTCCAGCACTTGGTGCAATTCTTTAACGTTGGCGAACATAACCACATTCGCCTTGAGAGCGGCGATTGGAATGACGGGCTGGACATGGCCTATGAACGAGGCGAAAGCGTGGCCTTTACCGCTTTGTACGGTTCCAATCTCAAACGTTTGGCGGACCTATTGGAGACTGCCGCCGCTCATAACGGCTTAAAAAAAGTGGCGCTAGCCAAAGAACTGCTATTACTTCTGGACCGCACGGCCGGCACAAAGGTTCATTATGATTCGCCTCAAGCCAAGCAAAAACGTCTGGCCCAATATTTTGAAGCCGTGCAGCCTGAGATATCAGGCAAGAAAACTCAGGTTCTACTGCCGAAACTGATCGAGGACCTTAGGCAAAAAAGCGAGCACATCACCAATCACATTCAGCAAAAAGAGTGGTTTCAAGTTTCCAAGACAGAGGGTCTTTTCAACGGCTACTACGACAACCAAGGCAGGCGCGTGGAAGGCGATTTTCCCAAGGGCCTTCGCATGACACTGGCCGGACAGACATTCCCCATTATGAGCGGCATATCGACTGTGGAGCAAACACGAGAGATTTTCGCCTGCGCTAAAAAATATCTGAAGGATAAAGAACACGGCGGGTTCCGGCTCAATACCAATTTTGGTGAAATACGCCTAGACCTGGGGCGTGCTTTCTCATTTGCCTACGGCGAAAAAGAGAATGGTGCTTTTTTCAGCCATATGGCCGTAATGTTCGCCAATGCGCTCTACCAACGCGGGTTTGTCAATGAGGGACATGAGGTGCTGGATTCAATCTATCGCATGTGCGTCCGCACCGATAAAAGCAAGATCTACCCCGGCATACCCGAATATTTCAACTCGGAAGGCCGCGGTCTCTATCATTATCTGACCGGTTCGGCCAGTTGGCTGGTCCTCACGGTGTTGACACAGGTATTCGGCGTTCGAGGCCGCCTAGGTAACCTTCTTTTGGCTCCCAAGCTAAAACAGGATGTTTTCCGCGTTAAGAGCGAAGTTTCTGTCGACACATTTTATGAGGGACGGCGCATCAAGGTCGTCTATCGCAATCCTAAAAAATTAGCTTACGAACATTATTGCGTCACCAAGGTGACCTTGAACGGGAAAGAACTGCAGGGACTTGAGCTTCACCAGAAAGAAGTCTTGATACCCAAAAAGATCTTTCTCAAATATTCACGTGTCTCGGAAAATACGCTTCAGGTGACTATCGAATAAATCGGGCTACGCAGGTATTCTGCTTAGCCGTCTTTTGTGTTAGAATACTTTTTCAATTTTGATGTTCAGTAGATTTGCGGAAGTGGCGCCTGCCTGCCGGCAGGCAGGGAACTGGCAAGGTTATA
>CAZAPB010000150.1:0-3229 GCA_964486835.1 uncultured Planctomycetia bacterium | reverse complement strand
CCCTTATTGTTAATAATCAATTCCCTTCCGGGCTTGAATGCCTTTTTGGAGCGGGTGCTTGATCTCTTCTATCAGCGTCACCAGATCCGCGCGTTTGATGATCGCTGGTTTTGCGTCGCGGCCGGTCCGGATGAGCTTTGGCTCTCTCGAGCTCGCCAAACACCGCGCCCAACACTGCAGAGATCCTTGCTTTGCCAGTCGCCGGTACAAACAATTACAAGCCCGCGAACTTCAGACGTCGCCAAAACGCTCCAATAGACGGCTGATCACGCGGTCATTGGCCGGCGGAAATTTGTAGGATCTCAGCTGAGCAAGATCGGCCCACAATACCCTTTGGCAATCCAGCGCGCGCGGTTCGCCGGCAACGTAGGCACATAGATAATAATTGAGCCAGATGATCTTCTGGTTGTACGGACGGCGTATTTCCATGAGTTTGTGCTCTACCTTGACGTGGATACCCGTCTCTTCGAGCGCTTCCCGGACAACACAATACTCAAATGTTTCGCCGTCGTTCTTCTTGCCTCCCGGGAATTCCCAGTAGCCGCCAAACGAGTCGTTCTTCTTGCGCTGTGCGATGAGAAAATCGCGGCCGCGACGCACAATCGCGACGCCGCAGGCAATAACATTCTTTTGCTGTTTGATCGGCGCTTTCATTGGCCCTGCCGGAGTCTTTGCTTGGTCAATTCCACCACTTTCTTATCATATCCCAGATAAGGACACAAAATAATTCTAACCCAACGACCGTGCTTTTTCCGCGCGCCGGCAATGATTTGCGGTATATGCGAATTGACATGGCGGCCGGCCATTAAAAAATAAGGCAGTACTCTTATCTGTCGAACACCCCGCGCGACACAGCCTGCGATCGCTTTTTCAATAGAGGGTCGCGAGATTTCAAGATAGGCGCAGACAACCTCACCCATGTCCCGCTGACCCCGCAGTTGGGAGGCGACTTTTTTCATCGCAAAAGCGAATCCCCGGGCGCGACTGCCATGCCCGACAAGCACAACAGCCTTAGACAATCTCACAGGACTTCTTGGGTACCCAGGCAGTATTCTTATTTTTTAAAAGAATGTAGTACCACTCACCGGTCTGATCGGTCATAACCGCTTGCGCGCCCTCGTGCAATACAAAAGCCTTGGTCTCTTTGTCCGAGGGACCGTAGCGCGCCGCCACCTCACGGTCCAGCACCACAACCTGCGGGTCTCTGACCTGAGTCCACTTGAAATAATAGACCGCTAGACTGCAAATCCACAAAAAAACCAACAGTCCGCCGATACCGGCTGTCAGAGACTTGGGCTTGTGAGAAAAAAAGCTAACCGCCGAGATAATAAAAAGTATGAGCAGTATCGCCGCGAACACCAGCGCCGCTTCATCCAGCGTGATCCATTCCAAAAGCCTTTGAACGCTCGATATAAACACATTGTCCTGGACATCCTCTATGCGGTCAGTCAGCGCGTTCTTCAGTACGCCACGGTTCCACTCAATGTCCTGGTCGCGAGGATCCAGACGTCCTGCGCGCTCATAGTAAACCATCGCCCGCCCTTTTTGCCCGGCGCGGAAATACGCGTTGCCCAAATTATAGTAAACCGCCGAAGAGGCGCCGTCCAACGAAGCGACCTTCTCGTACAGCACAGCCGCGGCGGTATAATCACCGGCGGAATATTTTTCATTGGCCTGTTTGAAAAGACCATTGTTTTCAGCCAAGGCCGACGCCGTCAAAAAGATGATGCCTAATGCCATCCCAAAAATCATTTTTTTCATTTTATCTTCACCCTTTCAAAAAAGGTGATCACGCGATCCGCCAGCGCATAAAGCTCATGCATGTCCTCTTTATTCTTGGCCGACTGCGCGAAACGGCCCGAAGAAAGCTCATCAAAAAGCTTCTTGATATCACTGAAAAGCTCCGAGCCCAGCTCATCCCCTGCGCGGGATTCGATAACAGGCAGTGAAACGGACTGCGCGGATACACCCAGTTTGCCGCCAAAGTAGCCATAGACCGCGCGTGCTGTTTCGGCATAGAACTCATCCTGTTTTTCCGCCTTCATCAGACGACGGGCATTCTTGAGTTTTTGCTTGGCCAACGCGTGCGAACGGCGGAATTTAGCGTCTTTGATACCCGAGACGACGTCCTTCCGCCAGTGGGCGGGAAAGAAGCAAAAAAAGATCCAGCCGGCCAGGATCATGACCCCGAACATCCAGTAAAAGAAATTCTTATAAAGATCATGGCCCCCGAATGATCGCGGCGCCCGGGATGTCTTGATAAACCGGATATCCTGGGAAAGAACAGAAACGTCTTTCTTTTCGCCGGGCTCGCTTCACGCATTCGTCGAGGTAAAAGTATCTTCTGGAGCCGCCTCTGCCGAACCGGTCACAACAAGCGTCTGGGGGTCTGTTTTCATAACCTTGTACGTTTTGTCTTTAGGATCAAAATAGGAAAAGCTCACCGGAGGGATGGTGAACTTTCCGGCTTTTTTGGGGACCATCACTGTCTCGGCGATCTTTTCTCCCTCGACGATCAGTTTTTCCTTGGAAACATTGGTTGAGGATGACGCATCATATACCTTAAAATTATCCAGCTTGGCCACCGACGGCATTTGCAGTGTGCTGACATTGCCCTGGCCCCAGATACGAATACGGTAAGTCACGGGATCGCCGACTTGCACCTCGTTCTTGTCAATAGAGCCTTCCATTAAATAGTTGCCAACAGCACCGTTAAAATCTGACGGCTTACCTTCCGCGGGAAGTGTTTTCACAGTGAGAGCGATCGGCGCCAATGACAATTTTTTCGAAACGATCTGTGAAAGTACGGGCGGGGCAAAACGCCTCGAGCCAAAGATGTTATTGGAAAAAAAGTCGTCAAACCCGGAATTATCGCGTATCTCCACGTCGGCGGCCAATACTCCCGGCTCCAGCGTAAACACGCCGGCCTCGGTCGGAAAAAGCGCCAGCTTCCTTACATCCGCGACCACATAACGCGCCCCGTTGAATACCTTCTCCTGCCTCTTGATGGTCTTCTCCGGAGGGAAATCCTCGACCCAGAAACCCGTGGTAACTGGCTCCGTCTCAAATCCTTTATAAGTAGCCGGTAGACGAGTGTAGAAAGTGTAGGTAAGCATCATCGGCTCATTCACATAGACATCATCTTTATCGGTCCAGGCCTGGACAAAGATATCCCTATCCGAGACATCACCTGAGGGCATCGCGCGCGCCGGCATCGGCGAAGAAGGTC
>CAZAPB010000149.1:0-3329 GCA_964486835.1 uncultured Planctomycetia bacterium | reverse complement strand
AAGCTTTTTGGGCGATGCGTCTTCAGGACTGCGACAATGGGAAACTTGAACCGTCTCTATCTCACTAATATGAGGGACTTCCCCGCTTTCCTCATCCACCAAATCAAGCAGGATAGTTTTTTGGTGGGTCTCATGGAAAAGACTTGCCGCCAGATTAAGGGAAAAGCTGGCGCGGCAATTCTTGGGTTGGTGGCTGAAAACGCTGATGACGTCACTTCGAAAGAGATTTTGAGATTGTTGCTGATTGTCACCACGAATACGGTGACTGAGCCGCCTGCTAAGCTCGACGGAAATTCTGGCGTTATGCTCTATTGTTCTCTCGAAATCTTCTTTTTTAAGCTCCAGAATCAGAGAATCAGAGAGAGCACGCACCGTGGCCGAATGGGCCTCCTTGGTCAGAAGGGATATCTCGCCAAAATAATCCCCGCGGCGGGGGTAAGCCAAAACCTTCTTTTTTCCTGCATAATCATCGACAAATGCCTCGAACCGGCCTGAAATAATAACATAAAAACTACCGCCAGGCTGACCCTTTGAATACACGATCTCGTCGCGTTTAAACTCCACCAGCCTCATCAGCTGACCGATCGACTTGAGCTCCCACTGACTCAAACCCGAAAAAAGGGGGCATTGCGCCAGGATAGAAACCTTATTGATCTTTTGAAAAGAAGGCTCTTGTTCCTGGGACGGGTCCATTCCGCGTCAGGGGGTCTTGAGGTAGCGGCTGATGAATTGTTCAAGCCGCTTTTGATCTTCTGCCTTAATTGTTGAGAAAAAAATCGCGATTAGATAACGTCCGGTCCGCGGGTCCAATTCTTTTCGCACCACAACACCTTTGATCTGCAACGTCTTGGGCCTGAGATGGCGGCCGCTTTTGGAGACAACGGGCAGCTGAAGAGCGAGCTTAACCTGACTCATCATCGGAACATCATTCTCGACGATACCCAAAACGCCGTGCGCAGACAGGTTGATTGATATCGCTTGAAAATCATACGCCTGGTGGCCGATCTTAAATATGAACGACTCGGCAATGCGTACCGACCGGCGTTTTTCCAAAATACGTTTTGGTGTATCCATTAATTTGTCTAGGGAGCCTTTTATTTATTCAGCAACTTTAGTAGACGCCGCTTCCTGTGCCTTAGCATCCGCCGCTTCTTTGGCTTTAAGTTTCTTTTCCGCTTCGGCCGCCACAAACAAGCGATGCGCCGCTTTGTTGGAAAAATATTTTCCGTCGCGGTAGTACCAATCCTTACGCCGAATCCTTTTATTGGATTGAGCGCAATTGGTCGGACGAATCTTCTTCGTTTTAACTTTTTCTTTCGGGGCTTCCGTCACCAATTCCTGCTTCTTTGCTTCATCTGCCATTTCAAATCACTCCATTGTTTACTAAATATTTTTGTTGCTCAAGCCCTATTAGCCACCGCTACGCGGCGGGTGCCTGGCTCCACTCAAAAAGACCCAACTTCTCAGCCTCTATCCTTCTTAAAGATTAGACCATATTAAACGGTCCGCCCCCAAAATCAAGCGTATTCTTCAGCGCCTAAATGAGCTCAACCAAACTCAAAACCTATCCAATCGCTACCGAATAAACATAATCCAGCAGTTTATTGAGCTCTAACGGATTAATCTCGCGAAATCTGACTCCCGCCTCATACTGAGGGTTGTCCTTAGTTCCAGTGGATGAGTGCCAAATTACATCCCCGACAACGTTTATTGGCTCCACCCAGTCAGGGACTTGGATCTCTATCTTCATGAGCTCGCCGTTACGAACTTCCTCTTTGACCGACAGACTTAGCCCGCCCACACTGATATTGCGCATCATGGTTCTGTGCGTTCTTGTTCTTTTGTGTTTTCTTACCAGACTGTATTCAACTGGTAGCAGGACTTTTAGCCGGACAAATTTGCGGTTCTCCTTCATGACACACCTTGCTTGCTATTTTCCGGGCTACCCTTGATTGACTTTAACCACTCCCGATAAACATACTCAAGCACCCTCACCCGGTCACCCTGATTAATTTTTGTAAATCTTACTCCCGCCTCTAAACCATCCGCCCAAGTTACTTTTCCGCTGGCGAACACCGGAAGGTTATCTCCCGGTACGTTCATGCACATTTCCATCGGAGTCCCTACAGCCACATTATCGTCGACACCAATTCTTAGCCCCTCACGGCTAAGATCCTTGGCTAGCGCCTTGCCAAAAATCGGATTAAGCGTCAATGTTTTATACTGAATATCAACGGCTGCACTAAAACGGAGGTACTTGCGGCGTTCTATCATTTTTTCCTCACGGCGCTTTTTTGCGCTGTTACGGGATTTCGGTCCCAGGGTTGATGCGATTTACAGGATTCTGATCAAATCACTTTTTAAAAAACGATAATTATCCCCCACTTTTCTTCCGGGTATTTTTTTAGCTTTTACAAGTTTATACAGAGTTTGCCGGCTGATGCTTAAGAAATCACACGCATCCTCTGTGGTCAACGCTTTGTCGCTTTCTGTTTCGGTTAGAAGATTCTTGATCACCGAGCCTCCTCATTATATAGGTCGAAATAGGAGCTCATTACAACATAATTGGACTCATTTGTCCAGATAATATCAACCAAGTTAATACAGGTTAATATTAGCCGCTATTTTGTAACAAAATAGAAAGAAATGATTAAAGAAGTAAATAAAAAACCCCACTAAAAAACGTGGGGTTTTTAAACGAATATACTTGCTTAAAAAACGTACTCCGGTTCAAGAATTGGCCGATAGCCTTGCGGTACCGGAAAAGGAAAGGTTACTATTTCATAAATACCTGCGCCGGTGCGGACAATCGTCATGCCGGCTCCTTTTGCCAAACCAAGAGTAAGGCCCGAGAATGCGTTATCTTCAACGCTGGTATTGTAGATGTTCTTCGGAAGCTCAACCCAGCCGGTCAACGTATTCGCTACGCCGCGACCAAGCTTGGTAAAAGGGTCCTGGGCAAAACAAACGGACGCGCTTAAAGCGACACCTAATACCACTGTGCCTAAAAACAAACCACTCGAAACATTATTTTTCATCAAAACCCTCCATTCACTGAAATAGTCCATTAAAATGTGATTTAATAATAGGTGAAAATAACACCCTTGTCAATTCCTTTTCGGCCGAAATGCATATTTTATCTCAGAAAAATAGCTCCCGCGTGACCTTTACTTATGGATTCTACATGGTAAACTAAATGCAATGTATAAAACATTTTATTCCCTCAACAGAAAGCCTTTTTCTATCACTTCGAGCCCTTCATTTTTATATCTATCTCCCAGACATAAAGAAGCGCTGGCGCATATGATGTACGGTATTCGTGAGCGGGT
>CAZAPB010000148.1:0-3357 GCA_964486835.1 uncultured Planctomycetia bacterium | reverse complement strand
GGAGCGGGGAGGGAGTAGCGCGATGCGAGGATTGGAACTCCGTTTCGCGGGTGACCGTCAATAGCTATCAACCCATGGGCACAAAACCATTCGGATGGGGTTTGAGTTCGGTCTACAACCAACCGAGTCGGGCCAAAGAAATGATGTTGACCATCGACGCCGGAGCCGCAACACCTGTTACCGAAAACACCGGTGATCTTTCAAAGCTTGAGTACCTTCGTTTTGACATTATCAATACAGCGCACTATTTAAGGGCCAACTCAGACACGCTTGTAGTCGGGGCCGGTGGCGGAAGGGACGTGCTATCTGCGCTTGTTTTCGGCCAAAAATCAGTCACTGCCGTTGAGATTAACGATTGTATTCTGCGGGCGGTTAACGAACAATTTGGGGATTTTTCGGGGCATCTGGACCGGTTATCCAACGTTCGTTTTGTCAACGATGAAGCGCGTAGTTTTATTGCGCGTTCACGCGAGCGATATGACATTATCCAGATATCCTTCATTGATACGAATGCGGCTACGGCTGCGGGCGCCTATGTATTCACTGAAAACTCGCTTTATACAGTAGAAGCTTGGAAGATTTTCTTAGGGCATTTAAAGCCAGGCGGTATTTTGAGCGTATCCAGATGGTTTACGCTCAACCTTTCGGCGGAAGTTTACCGCGGAGTGTCACTGGCGGTTGAAGCCTTAAAACAAAGTGGGGTTCAAGAGCCGCAAGAGCATTTGATCGTTGTGCGCAGTATCCGTCCCGGCAGTGCCTATGATGTCGGAACTATTCTTATAAGCCCAGACCCATTTACTGCCGCGGATCTAAAGAAAATCGACCAGCTTTGCCGCGAAATGAACTTTCAGGTGGTGGCAAGCCCCAGGGTGGCTTCCAATAAAATACTGACCTATCTCTTAAAAGGCACCGATCGGGAATCTTTTTTTAAAAAGGCGCCTTTTGACATACGGCCGCCTACCGATGACTGGCCTTTTTTCTTCCACACGGTACGGCTTAAGGATTTTTTTAACCAACAGCTGAAAGAGTACTCGAAACGTCAGATGTTTAATCTGGAAGCAGTGTTTGTCTTGAATCGCCTTTTGGTGATCAGCGCGATATTGACGATTCTTACGATTTTTCTGCCTCTTGGATTGACCCTAAAAAGAAAAGAAAAAAAAGGAGCGTTGCCTTTTTCGGTCTATTTTGCTTCGATCGGAGCTGCGTTCATGTTTGTGGAGATCGCGCTGATCCAGCGGTTTGCAATCTTCTTGGGACATCCGGTTTATGGGCTTTGTGTGGTATTGTTCACACTGTTGTTGTCTTGCAGTCTCGGAAGTTTTTCGATCCAGAGAATAGCCCAGAAGAGCGTAGCGGCGGCAGGAAAACTTCGGCTGGGGGTTCTCTTGGTTGTTTTGGCGGCGGTATCCCTGACGATCGGGCCGTTGGCACATGGCTTCGAATCGTTTTCTACACCTTTCAGGATTGGGGTGGCGTGTGCGGTTCTTTTTCCTTTGGGTTTATTTATGGGGATGGCTTTTCCACTGGGGATGCGCGCCACACCCAAATCATTAACGCCCTTAGCAGCCTGGTGGTGGGGGGTTAACGGCGGAGTTTCGGTATTCGCGTCGGTGCTGGAAATGTTCGTGTCTCTGCACTTTGGTGTCACCGTCGCCCTTTGGACCGGCTTTGCTCTCTATTCGATTGCGCTGATGTCATTTTCATTTTCAGCGACTGATTCGTAAAAGAATGAAGGGCTAAATCTCTTCTTGATCTCACCTTCCGTGAGCGTTGTTATCAACGCATGCCCTGCCCCTTAAGGATCGAATACCCCAATGCTTTTTATCATGACAAGCTGTTATTGTCGCTTTCCAAGATGATCTTACCAATGAAGTCATTGACACTCTTAGCGGCCGGAGTTAACGTGTTCCTAACACTGTAAACGGTAAGGGGGCGCTGTAAACCATGAAATCTGATCTGTCGTCAGCCATGGAGCATTATGATTCGGGTGTTGTTTTCAAGGATCAGGAAAATTTTGCCCAAGCCATCAATGAATTTTATGAAGCGATAAGATTGTTTCCGGGATTTGTAGACGCTTACGATAAGTTATCCGAGACGCTTTACTATGAAGACAGGTTAGAAGAAGCCATCAATGCCCAGAAAGAGACGGTAAAGCTAAATCCCAAGAATCCCATTTTTCACAGGCGCTTGGGTGATCTATTGCAGGAAACTAAACAGACGGATGACGCGATCCGTGAATATGAGGAAGTAATAAAGATCAATCCGGATCATCGCGGAATTCATGTGGTTCTCGGAAGAGTTTTTTTGGATAATGGCTCAATCGACCAAGCGCTTGAGAAGTTTGACGTTGCGGTGCGGCTCGCTCCGGATGATGCTGACGCGCACGTCTGGCTGGGAATTGCGTTGTGCGAAAAAGGACTATCTGAAGAAGGTGCCGCCGAATACAACGAAGCGCTTAGATTGGACCCGATCAATCTTGATGCTCGTCTTAGAATGGGAGACGCTTTGCGAGCTCAAGGTAAGATCGATGAAGCGATTCAAGAATACAAAGCGGCGCTGGAGGCTTGGGAGGGTGAAGCAAGGATCTATTATGTGCTGGGACTTGCTTATCGCGAAAAAAAACTTTTTAGTGAGTCGATAGAGGCTTTTGAAAATTTTATAAAATACCCTTCGCCGGAAAAGGCCGAAAACCTTGATAAAGCGCGGAAAATGATCCTTGAAATGAAAGAGCAGAGTTCACCGGACGCGGTTTGACCGGCAGGAATTTCCTAGCAGCCATTCTTGACACACATTCTTCCCAGAGCTAAGGTGTCCCCATGCGAGACAGCTAATGGATGAATTCAACAAACCCGGCGGCGGCCGTCTCGAGGGTGTTTTTGGTTCGCTTCTGGTCCGGCGTTTTATTGTGAGACAACCGGAAATGTACCGCGTGGTAGAAACGGTTTCGGTGCAGAAGCTGACCTCGATCGATAAGGCCGCGTTGTGCGAGTTGGCACAGACCGCGATGGACATCGAATATGACGGCCTTGACGGCGATTTCCTTCAGGCGGGCTGTGGCGGCCTCGGCGGCGCCGCGATCGTGATCGCTCATGCCAAGCGCCGCAACAGAACTTTGGCGGTGCACGACCCATTTGCTGGTGGGCCGGATGTCGAAATGCGTGTGCGAAGTGAGCTTGCGGCCCACAGCGCCGATGAGCGTCTAAGCACACGACTTGTCCCAGGGCCATACGAAGAAACATTGGCGTCGGATGGGGCACTTGCGCTTGCTCACCTAGACTGCAACAAATACGCCCCGATGAGCGCCTTACTCAAACACCTGGCGCCACGGCTTGTGTCCGGCGGTCACCTGATCATTGA
>CAZAPB010000147.1:0-3365 GCA_964486835.1 uncultured Planctomycetia bacterium | reverse complement strand
AACAGGAGGAGTGGGATTTTGAAGGCTTTTTGCACAGATTTCTATTCTTGATCAAGTGGAGCGGGTGATGGGAATCGAACCCACATCTAAAGCTTGGGAAGCTTTCATTCTACCACTGAACTACACCCGCGAAAATTATCGATGAACAAAATTGTAAATACATTAAAAACGCGTTAGAGCGCGAAAAACCTTGAATCGGCTCTCGATCTCGGCGCGCGTTAACCGTGCGACCCGATCCAGGCTAAAGCTTTCTACATTATACGAGGCCAAAACTGTTCCGTAAACAATGGCTTTGCGGATCTGCCTCTCAGTGATCTTTTGCCCGCAGTCGGCCAGATAGCCAATAAATCCGCCGGCAAAAGTATCCCCGGCTCCCGTGGGATCAAATACCTTTTCGAGAAGGAACGCGGGAGCTGAAAAAACAGTCTTTCCGGTAAAACAAAGCACCCCGTGTTCCCCTCTTTTGACCACCAGGATTCTGGGGCCCCGGCTCATTATCCAGCGAGCCGCTGATATCAAGCTATATTCACCCGTCAACTGACGAGCTTCGCTCTCATTGCACAGAAAGATATCGACTTTTTT
Source organism: uncultured Planctomycetia bacterium (assembly GCA_964486835.1). Taxonomy (GTDB): domain Bacteria; phylum Omnitrophota; class Gorgyraeia; order 2-02-FULL-51-18; family 2-02-FULL-51-18; genus CAMDWQ01. The sequence goes on along the minus strand of CAZAPB010000147.1, from coordinate 2,783 downwards.
CAGGAGATTGATCAGGCTTTTTTTACGCGTCTGGATCCAGTAGTTCATCGTATCGCAGGCGCTGAATACCGGGCGCTTGACCTGGCGAAGCACCGAATGCTGTATCTCCGGATCAATGTTTGCCAAAAAAATCACACGGCTATAGAGATCGTCTGCGTGTATCTTGGGTTGGAAAGAGGCGAATACGTTAAGTTCGGTTTTAAGCGTCTTGGCGCAATTAAGGTCGTACCCGTATTGACCACTCCACCGGAATGTTTTTCCTTTTTCAACCAAGATGTTGCTCGTATCCACGCCCAGCGACTTGATGAGCCGCAGGTGTTTGTGCGGAAAATCCTCGCCGACGACTGCCACCACCCCAACCGGCGCAAAAAAACGCGCGCTGGCGCTAAAAAAGGTAGCCGACCCCCCCAAACCATCACGTATACAACCAAAGGGTGTTCTTACCGTATCCAGAGCCACCGAACCAACAGCCAGTATACTTCGCTTCGACCGTGAAAAAGAACTTTTTTTCATGACATGATCCCCAATAGTGTTTGCGCCGCGACAGCCGGATCATCCGAATCCATAATAGCGCGAACGACCGCTATCACGGACGCGCCCGCCTGCTTGACTGATGCCGCGTTAGCCGCGTCGATGCCGCCGATCGCCACAAACGGAATATGGATATTTGCCGCGGCAAAACGAACAAGGTCCAAACCAACGGGCTGGTACAAAGGCTTGGTTGGTGTGCCAAATACCGGCCCGATACCGATGTAATCAAAACCTTCTTTCTGTGCCGCCAATGCTTGTTCCTGAGTATGCGTCGAGCGACCTATGATCGCATTTTTTCCGAGTGCCTCCCGCGCCTCTTGAAGCCCGGCATCTGTCTGACCCAAGTGCACTCCATCCGCCCCCGACTTTTTAGCAACCTCGATTCGGTCGTTGATAATCAGCGGGATATTGGCAGAGCGCGTCAGAGTGAGCAGTTGTCTGGCCATCTTTATCAATTCCGCATCCGAAGCGTTCTTGTCACGAAGCTGGATGACTCCCGCTCCACCAAGAATTGCTTTGCGGACAGTCACGCTCAAAGTCCTTTTATTAGCGCCTGCCGGATCGGTGATGACGTAAAGTTTGCAGTCTTGGGAAAGCTTGTTTTTCAATGGCGTAGACCTGAAAACGCAGTTTTTTGAAGTGATCCGACAGACCCGTGTCCGTCAGCTTTGTAAATTCTTCGATAGCTCTTAGCGATTCTTTGGTGCGTTCGATATTCGCGCAGAAGATATCCGCGACGTCGCCCCTTTTTTTTTCAAGACTCGATGGTTGCTTGCCTGGGTCTGCGCGTACATCGCGAGCTTTCAGCAGCTCACCCTTGGGCAAGGAAAACTCACCCATCAATTCGGTGACACGGTGGCGCATTTTTTTTAGCCGTCGTGTAATCGCTATGTCATTAAAAAAAAACCGAAAAACCTCCTCGCAAACACGCAACCCCTCGCGCGAACGATTAAAGTTAGCATCCAAAACCCTCAGTATGCGCCGGTCGGGTTCCACGTAAATATCAGAGCTTTTTTATTGTTTGCAGGATGGCTGTTGTCGAAAAACCTCTGACATGCGGCAAGGATATTACCCTTCCGCCGCAAGACTCAACAAAATCACCGCCAACAATGTCTTTCTTTTTCCAATCGCCCCCTTTGACCAAAACATCGGGACGGACTCTTTGGATCAGCGACATCGGTGTCGGTTCCCCGAACAATACCACACAATCGACACAGGCAAGCGAGCCCAGCACCTCCGCCCGGTCCCTCTGTGAATTTACAGGGCGTTCCTGTCCTTTGAGCTTCCTAACAGACGCATCCGTATTGATCCCGATCACCAAAGCATCTCCCAACTTACGGGCCTGATGAAGATACCGGGCATGTCCCACATGAAGAATATCAAAACAGCCATTGGTAAAAACTATCTTTTTGCCGCTTCTACGAAGCTTGCGAAGATATTCTTTAAGTCCGCCAACACTCCTGAGTTTGGAGCGGCCTTCAAGCGGAAAGGGACTCATCAACGCACTCGCATAAAATATGACCGATTAAAATGTGACATTCCTGAATACGAGCTATCTTTTGTGATTCAATGACAATAGGCAGATCCACCAGGGCTTTCATTTGGCCGCCGCCACGACCCATGAGACCGATCGTATAGACGCCCATTTCTTTGGCTTTTTTAACAGCCTGGACAACGTTTTTAGAGTTGCCGCTGGTCGAGATGGCAATAGCCACATCCCCTTTTTTGGCCAGAGCCGATATCTGTCTTTCGAACACATGATCAAAACCGTAATCATTTCCCACGGCCGTCAAAATAGATGTATCCGTGGTAAGGGCAATTGCCGGAAGTGCGCCACGCTCCTTCTCATAGCGCCCAACAAACTCAGCCGCTAGATGCTGGCTATCGCTGGCCGAACCACCGTTGCCAAAAAAAAGAACCTTATTTCCAGACTTCACACATTGAGAAATCATCGCCGCTGCTTTTTCGATCAGACCCAACTGATTTTGGAGCATCGCTTCTTTAGCGGCAATGGCCTCTCTTATGCTATTGGAAATACGCTGCTTCATAGATCAGCCGAAGAAGGTCTTGGCCATATTATAAAACGCCGCGTCAACAGTCTTGAGCGTGCCAGTGGCATCTTCGATCTTCACGGAAACGATCTGATTGGCGTGAAGTGCCACCATATGCCCAAATTTTCCCTCGTGAACAAGCTGGACGGCTTTTTCGCCGAAACGCGTGCCCAAAACACGATCAAACGCCGTTGCGCTGCC
>CAZAPB010000146.1:0-3405 GCA_964486835.1 uncultured Planctomycetia bacterium | reverse complement strand
CCATGAGAGCCGAGATGCCTTCGGAGTGAAAACCTCCGGTGACAAGAGCGGCGACGTGGACGTTCTCTTTTTTCATTCTCTCCATGGTGTTTTGCATGAGGGCCTGGTTACGCTTGGTGGCCAACTCGTAGAACTTCATCGCGTCGGGGATGGACTTCTCAAGGACGCTAAAGTCGGTGTAGCTCTGGTAAGGGACCTTGTACTTCTCTCCCAGGGTCTGGAGAGTGTTTTGGATCTCGTTGATCTGGCAGGAGGACTGATTAGCCATGAAATATTCGTATTCCTTGGAAGTCAGGCTTGTGTCTAAAAGTTGTGTGAGGATGTTCACACAGCGGGTCAGGCTTGAGAGGGTTCTTTCGTCCTGGTTGCAGAAGAGTTTTTCTTTGACATCGTTCTCGAAGGATTCTGTTTCCTGGAAGATGGAAATAAGGTCTATGTTCTCGTACATGACCACGTACTGAGAGTAGAGAATGATGTTTTTGTACACCAGAGGATCGATGCCAGCCTTCTGGGAGAGCTCTGCCAGGGTCAGGTGAAACTTTCCGGCGGAGAGTTTGTTTTGTTTGTACTGCAGAGCTTGGAGGACCAGCTTTTCCAGGTCGTCCTTTTGAAGTCTTTGGTTGATTTCGTTCATCAGCGCTTCCCTCTCCACTGATGCTTTCTTGAAATCAATCTCCTTCTCCAGACCCACCGTATCGGAAAGTTTTTTCAAGTTGGGGTATTTCTGATAATCGACTCCGTTCTCGCCGGCGACTTTGACGAAGTAGTTCCAGTAGTCGGTGAACTTGATGTCACCGTTCTTGTGCAAGAGACGGTGGCGAGTCAGCTCGCTGAGAGCCGGAGAATAGACTTTGGTTTCTAGCTCCTGGATGGCGTACTTCAGTCCTTTGAGCTCTTTGCGGACCGCCAGCTTATTCTCCACAATAGCTTTGAACACCTCGGTATTTTCAGTATGAAGCTTTGCATCATCCACGCCGTACAACTTGACAGGCTCCTGCGAAACCATTGAATAAAATTCAGCGGCCGAGATCTTGCCCTCTTTCATCAGGTACGTGGCGGTTTTTTTCCTCACCTCTTCGATGGGAAAACTTGATACCACGGAGGTGTCAATGGCATCAACGGAACCTTCCACGGCAATAAGATTCAAATTGTAATTTTTAACGAGATTATCAAGAATCTTGACGATCGATTCCTGAGCGCCCAGCTTAGAGTGAGCGTCTTGAATATTGATGATGACGTCATCCGACCCCTTGACGACGATCTTTCGCGCGACACCGGATCCATAGGGGATCGTGATATTGCTGAGCTTTTCCTCGGATTTACCCGGTGAGCCGGATGACTTCACCTGTGCGACTTGAGTCCAAAGAGGCGCGCTTTCCTGAGCGTAGGCAAGATTTTCTGAAGAAAATAAGAGAACAAGCGCTAGTGCAATAGCTTTCAAAGAGGGACTAAACCTCGAACGGAACGGCGTTTGGTGATCCGTTAAATTGTTACTCGTTAAGTGGCCTACCAAGAACACCTCTTGATATTATATAAGTCAGTATATATGTATATAACTTAATTCATCGCATCTGAAATAGTTATATTATGTACAAATATAATTAAGCAAAAAAAATATTCACCACTAATTGATAACGCATCCGACCCCATCGGATTAACCAACAAAATTATACAGTCGTTGAAGAGCATTTACAAGGTACATCGCAACATTAAAATCAATATCTATATATAATGACTTCTAACATGCAACATTATTATTTGCTATTAGTTAGAACAAATATTTTACGCGGACTGCGCTACTAATTGAGCTAATCGCGATGCGGCACGAATTGCGCGGTCAATATCTGCCACTCGAAGCCATTGAAAAACCATGCCTATCTTTCGCCCCAACACGTCCAAAAAAGACCTTTCTTGGAATCCGACACCGACATTCTCTCCGCTAAAGTATCCCGCAAAGAAAAGCACGGGATCACGGTAAGCATCGCGGCCAACGATCATGAGTTTTGATTTTTTGATCGATTCTGCGTTAATTTTCTTGGAAACATCATTCACTGTTTCCTTATCTACTTTATTGAAAGCGAATGAAATACTCCCGGCCGGCACTCCTTTCGCCGTTAAGGCCTTAAAAGCATCGGCGGCCGTTGGATATACCTTCACCGCATCGATAACTTCGGCGCCCATTCCCTCTTTACCCGTTCCTATAATGGCCAAATTAAGTTTGGGCCCAGCGTTATGTTTTATTTTTGCCATCATTTTCCAAAATAAGGCCCTCTGAGCACTTCCGTTGATCTCCGCGATCATCGATTGCTCCATAACCATCGCGCCGAGAATAGTAGACTCTGTTATTTCGTTTGTATTCACGGCATGCGCGGAACGATATCCCTCACCCGAGTTTATTTCAAGCTGAGCGCCGCTTGACAACGCGTCTAGCATTTCTAAAGCCCTAGCCGGTTCCAGTGCCTCTTTTTTGATCGACACACCAAGGTCCTGCCATATTTGCCTAACCTTCTGCCAATCGGCAGAATCAATCGCTTGGAGTGCAGGCCTGATCTTTCTGAGTAACAAAATATCCTGAGCATGCCCGATAGCCTCGGCGGCAACATCCTCGATAGGGCGCGTGATGATCCTTCTGGCGTCAATAATAGTTTCTGTATCGTGAGGCCATCCGTCTGAGGCGCCTCGCAGCGACGAAAAAGCCGCGTGCATACTCGAGGCATCGGTTGTCGAAATACCATAAAACCGAGCGCCGTTTGGCGCGTATTTTGTTGAAAGGTTCTTGATATCGTCCGCCGTCGCCCCTATCACTCCGATGGCCATGCGCCCGCCTGATTGAGTTGTCAAGCGCGCCCCGGCGCGCCCCCGTAGCGCTACTAAATAGCCCGGAAGCTGAGCAAGCATCTGAGATGGGTCCAGGCCGGCCATATTAACAGATCCGCCGCCGCCTGCCACTACAGCCCTCGCATAATCATAGGCAAAATCGATGAGCTCTTGAACTTTGCTTGATTGTATTGGCTCGTCAGACTTGCGCTTCCCACATTCCTCAACCCACCTAGTCAGATATTTACTCCACCCGCGTAGCCTCGGGCTCTCTGCCTCCCCGGTTTGGCCGGGGCCGGGATAAAGCGAAAGAAACTTCTTTCTTTCAGTGGCTTTTGTCAGAACGTCGAAAAAATCCTTCGTTTTTGCGTCCGGGTTTAAATCGGGCCTGGCACCCCCGCCCTCAACTTCCCGCTCTATCATAATTTCTGTTTTTGACTCCAGCAACTTCTGCACAACCCCTTCGATTGATGTTAATTGCCTGTTGCCATCCGTCATGAATTGGGGAAGCTCCTCCAACATATCGTCCATGTTCAAAGCCTCAGGGCCGCCCGGATCGTCTTCATCCGCATTGTTCTCGGCGAAATA
>CAZAPB010000145.1:0-3411 GCA_964486835.1 uncultured Planctomycetia bacterium | reverse complement strand
CGGCCAGGAAGGCGTGGTGCGCCGCTTCTTTGCCCCACGCGGGCAAAATGTGAAGCGAATATTGAAATGGTACCTGCTGATAAGGCCGGCTTAATTCGTAGACAGGAATCGCAGGCCCCACCGTCTCAAAATCAAGAAAATACAATGGAAATTCAATTTTTTGCACAAATTTCTTAATAGCCTCGTTATCGATCCGGGCCTTACCGTTTATATAACAGTCGCGCTGTATCCTTTGATTTACCGATAACGAATGGCGCCCGCACAGGTCCTTGATATCAAGGATACCCTCTTCGATCAATTTAAAGGCTTTCTTCTTGCGCACATGATCCAGAGTAAACACGCTGTGCTCCGGAAGAAAATCCCAGCACGGATCCTTTAGCGCGCAGGGATAAGGCTCAATACACTGCGGTCCGATAGCTACCCGGGGGCATTTGCCTTGATCTATCACCAGGGTCATTCTCTCAATGTTATCTTCAACGCCCAAAGCCAGCTCCTCGGCCTTCTCAGTTATATCCTCTTTAATGAAAATGTCCTCTGCGCGAATATCCCCATCTTTGACAAATTCGCTATTAATATAGACAAGATACGCCTTTCTTATCTTTAAGCCGGCCCCTTCATAGCAATATTTTTGAAAAGCGACATCATGATAGTTGATCTCTTTTACGCCCGCCGAGCTCTTCACCTCAAAAAGATCCCATGAGCCGTTTTTATTGGGCCTCAATATGTCCGCCCGGGCATAGGCATTTTTATATTTAAATCCCGCCTCATAAACCGGCCTGCCCAAGGACAGCGCCGCTTTTGTATCTTCGATAATCTTCTCAAGATCATTAGTTCCCGGGATCTCAATCCCTCCGGGAAAAAGGCCATGCGACAAGCTCGTAACCAAGTGTCCCTGGTCAAAAATAGACTGAGTGCGCGCGTCTATGGGAGGAATTTTGCCCTTGTCGTTATATTGCGTCCAAAGAAGCTTTGGGCATTGAAGGCCGCTGAGGTATTTACTTTTGGATATGATCATATTTTTATTTGTTTTCATGGTTCAACTCTAATTTAAAATTATACTTGTACTGTAAAGTATTGTATTTGGTGATCTCCGCAGTTACCTGCGCTACGGTTAGGATCGCAGTTACATTTGACACCGGTTTTTTTCCATCTAAATTTATATGTCTTCTTGGTGAAATCGTACTTCTTATATTTTTTATTTAAATTATGACTACTTCTGAAAGGCTTATAAATATCCGTCAATTTGCCTTTCTTATCATAAAAGCCTGGATCACAAGCGAACGCGATAAATATATTGTGACCTTCCCCAGTTCAGTGGACGTTTAGTTAAGATAGAACCATCTGTCTTTCGTATTCAAAAGGGCTCAGGTTTCCGAGTGTTGAATGAGCTCTTCTGCGATTGTAATACATTTCCACGTATTCAAAGATCTTTCTTTTTGCTTCATCCCGCGTTTTAAACTTATTCCGGTAAACGAATTCGACTTTAAGCGTATGAAAGAAGCTTTCCGCGACGGCGTTGTCCCAACAGTCGCCCTTGCGGCTCATGCTCCCCACAAACTCATTCTGAGCCAGTATCGCCTTGAAATCATTGCCCGCATACTGACTGCCGCGGTCCGTATGGCAGATAAGTCCCTTCGCCGGATTCCGCCTGAAGATCGCTTGTCTCATGGCCTGTGTGGTCAAGGTATCGGCAATGGTTTTATCCATCGCAAGACCCACGATTCCCCGTGAAAACAGATCCAACACCGTTGCCACGTATAACCAGCCCTCAAGGGTCCAGACATAAGTTATATCCGACACCCACACCGCATTGGGCTTCTTAACCACGAAATTCCGGTTAAGAACATTCGGCCACACCGGATAACCGTGCTTAGAGTTCGTCGTCACACGGAACTTGCGCTTCTGGATGGCAACAATGCCATTGACCTGCATAAGACGCGCCACACGATTCTCGGAACACTGCATACGTTCTTTGTTATGCAGGTGGTCCCAAATTCGTGGACTGCCGTAGTTACTGTCGTTCTCCAGAAAGACCCGTCTTATTTCAATGAGCAGCTTCTCGTTATCGGCCCTTTGCTGACTTGTGGGCCGCGTCTTAAACGCGTAATACCCGCTCCGCGATACTTCAAGTGCCCGGCACATCTTCCCAAGCGGAAAAACCGAACGGTTTTGGTCTATGAACCCGAACCGTTGTCGGTTGTTTTTGAAAATATGCCGACTGCTTTTTTTAGGATGTCACGCTCCATCTCGACTTCCCGTAACTGGCGTCGTAACGCCGCAAGCTCGGTCAGATGACCTTTGCCTGGAAAAGCCTTCTCGCCGGTATTGCTGAATTTATGCTTCCAGTTGTAAAGCTGATTGGGATCGATCCCCAGGCTTCTTGCCACTTCTGAAGCTTTATGACCGCCCTCCGTAACCATCTTGACCGCCGAGATCTTAAAATCCCGGTCAAAGCGTCTTTTTTTTCCGTTTTCCCCTGCCATTGGACACCTCCTGCTTTGGAGCTGGTATTTATGCTGTCACCAACTCTTCGTTGTGTCCACTTTTTCGGGGGAAGATCAAATAGACATATTCAATTTATTTTAATCATTAGTTATAATTAGCAAGCTTTAACTTTATAAATTTTTTGCCGGTACAGAATCGGAGGCGATGGACTCCCCGCGGGAATTATTAGAAACGGCTTTATAGCCGCTAATAATTTTTTGGAATAAATTCTGCGCGGGTGTCGGTTTTAAGATTTTTCCGGCCGCGGGCGCGGAAATCAGCTGATTGACGCTTATTGTGACAGTTTTTTCATCGTTTAACTCTTTGTCGGTGGCTGTAAACCTGACTTGATAAGAACCTGCGCCGGTCAGAGGCGCCGTCCAGGTAAAAGTGTTTGTGGCAGGATTAAATTGGGCTCCTTGCATGTCCTGGGTAATATAAACAGGGTTTCTGTCGGGATCCGAAAACGAAAGTTTAAAGCTTAAAATCTGGCCGGGGTTGACTTGTTTGTTTCCGGGGCTTTGAAGGACAGGAGCACGGTTAGTAACGGGTAATACAACCGACCGGCCGATGGCTTTGCGTATATAGTCGACGTCCAAATCAGTAATCAAACCGTTCTGTGTGACATCGGCCAAGCGCATCTGCTCGGAGTTGAATTGCTGAGTTCTCGCGATATAACGCTGAGTCAGTGCCGTATCGCTGGCCTGGAGCAGGCCATTGCCCGTGACATCGCCCCAGACGGACTTTATCTCATTAATATGGATAATCAATATCTTATCCGATACGAGAGTCCCGTCAGAAGCGGTGAAAGTGACAGAGTAATCGCCGCCTTGGACATAATTGGGAGTCCAGGAAAAAACACCTTTGGTAAATGTCGCCTTAGCCGGCAGATTCACCGCCGAGAGCGAGACAGAATTGCCGTCAGGA
>CAZAPB010000144.1:1355-3451 GCA_964486835.1 uncultured Planctomycetia bacterium | reverse complement strand
TGGTGCTCCTTCTTGATCGCCTGCCGAGCATCGTGGCCCTCCATCTCAGGAAGCGTTAACTGAGTAAGGCCTGCCCCTCTATCCGTCGCTGTATAGCCCGCGCCATCTTCGCCTCGATGAAAAACATATTCGTTGAATCCGGTATCGCCCATGGGACGAACTTCCAGAGTCGCGGACGCCAGCTTCGCTCCAGCGATCGCCACCCAAAACACTCCTGCACGGCGCAATAGATCATCGTTTACTGCATTTAGCGTCTTAGGTTTGATCGCGTCGACAATATTCACGACATCCGCCCATTCGCGGTCAAAAGGACTTACCCCATCCGCCAGAAATACAGCTTTTCCGGTCAACCCACTTTTCATCGCACGATAAGCGGTTTTTGCGTAAAGAATGGCAAGTTGCTGGTCATAAGCGTCGGGTAAGGCGCCTCTCATTTCAAAACCAATATTACCCATACGAACCTTGTCCTTAGAAGCGGGGATCCCGGCTTTCCCATAGACATAAGTCAAAAGGATCGCCTGAATATATTCGTTTATATCGCCAAGTTTTATATTGCCAAAATCATCAACCGGCGGTTTCTCGTGTTCATACTTAAATTTTAAAACAGGATTTTTATCCAGCAGGTCAGCCCACAGCGGATCCTCTTGGCTAAGGGGGAAGCCTTCGCCAACGAGGATATTGGGCTCTTTTCCCGCTTGAGTACGGATCTGGTTGGCTCGATCAATGATGCTTTGGATGGAAGTCTGCTTTTCGGGAACAAGGATCATGACCGATTCGCGGTCTTCCTCGATCACTCTCTGCATAACCTTAGAGAGCGTGTCAAAATCTTCTGGATATTTTTCACCGGCTTTGAGCGCAAGCCATCCGGCTTTACGTCCCATGATCACCGTCACTGACGCGCGCTTATGCGCGACAGACGAACGAACTATAGACCAAAATTCTTGACGCGCTAAAGTCCACGCCGTGTGGAAACCGATCATCTGCGGTTGAGTGTCATTGTCAATGCTCTTGGGAATAGCGACCGCCGGAATTCCCTGTTTGGCCAGCCACGCGACGACAGACATAGTATCATCGCCGCCGGTCCCGAACACCCCGGGAAAATCCGCCAAATTTTCAAGAAGTTGCGCTTGCGCGCGCTCTTCCCCTTTTTTTTGAACTTTAAACCGGGAAGAACCCAGGATAGTTGAGGGATATGAGCGAATAGTCGCCGCGAGCCCAGAATCAATTAAAATGAGGTGTTCGCCAAAATTCGGACTTGAAAGACCGTCATCTTTACTAAAAGCGTGTTCGACGCCGACAAGTTTTTTTCCATCCACTCCGGATTGAATGGACAGTTCACTCAGAGCCGTGTTTAAACCCGCGCTGTCGCCTCCGCCGGTCACGGCCAGATAAGTGCTGGCACGGTCTACCTCGGAAAGCGCTATACGATGAGCGTCTACTAGCGCCAGTCGGCCGCCGGCTTTTGACGCGTAATATCGCCGCGTGAACCGAGCCGCGTATTGGCCTCCGAGTTGAGCAGGGGTCGGAGACTGAGAGCCAAACCCTCCGGCAAGCTCCCCGACCAATAAAGCCAGCCCCTGCATAAAAGAACCCCAGCCAGTTCCTTCGGCGGGTGCTTTGTTGCTCAGATAGTAAGAATCAGCGGTCCCTGCCCACGGGGCAAGATAGGAAAGGATCCTGATCTTTGCCTTTTTTTCAAACGACAACTCACTCAGGGCCTTCATGATCAGTTTATTGGCGATCCGATGGTGCGGATGTCCATCTTCAATATGCGGCACCACAAATACCATGTTAGCGCCATACGCCATATAAGCCTTGCTGACCAACTGCTTCACTTTATTATAGTCCGCCGAAAACCTTGGATCTTCAATGTCATCAGTCGCCGCGCCCGGATTCTGACCCGATATCGCTAGATCCAGGCCCACGACTTCCAGATGGCCGGGATAATCTTTGCTCATCTCGATTGCGGAATTCTCGGCTTCGGCAATTCGCATTTTTCCACGGTCGTCTCCTTGATGCTTATCCGATCCTTCAGACACGACACCCCATTTATCATAATTAAATATGACATTTGTGACCGTTCGTCCCAACCTCAG
>CAZAPB010000144.1:0-1345 GCA_964486835.1 uncultured Planctomycetia bacterium | reverse complement strand
CAAGATCATCAGGATGGGGAGAAACCACATAAACTCCTGTATTCTCCGCGGAGAGTTTTTCCACCGTAAAATCATTTGGCGATGCTTCGGCAGGCTCGGTGCCATTATCGATCACCTGGGCCACAAAAGGATGAGCGGCGTACCAATCTTTTCCATGGCCCGCCCGATAGGGCGCTGTCCGGGCGAAGTTGTCACATACACCGACATAATCGGTCCTGCGATTCTGCGTCCCGTGAAAACCCAAAGCGCGAAGAACACGATCCAATGTTTCTTTGATAAAAGAGTGAAAAAAGTTCAGCTTGGATGATCTAAGCGTTGTTTCATAATATAAAACTTTGAGGCCTGCGGGACTTTTATCGGCATATTCTTTAATCGCTTGCTCGACACCGTCATCCCCCAAAGGCGCTACCACCCACGCGGGTCTAGTTGAATAAAGCCACTCCCTCATGATATTTGATAAATTAGGCGCGACTGTCTGAACCACTTGATTATTCAAAGCTTCGTCCGATAGATCTTCAACGAGCGCCGCGGCCATTTGCATTTGTTCAGCGCTTGTTCCAAGCACAAGCACTGTGGAATTGGACGGCAGAGGGCTTTGATCGACGGACGACGCGATCGTCCCGCCCGGCCGGTAATAAACAACGCCACCCGGATCGCGGAACCGGTAATCGATTTGTACGCGAATTAATCCGGCTTCGATCTCATCCCATTCGATATCGGGCAAAATACCGCGAACACGGCTGAATAATATCTCATCGGTCACTTTCCCGCTAAAATCAGCCCAAAGCCGCGAGGGAATGGTGGTTGCCGGAAGCGTAATAACAAGTTGAGAGCCCTGCTCATCCGGGCGCGCCACTTGCCAGTCATTCTGGCCTTCGGCTCCGATCTCAAAACGTACGGACAATCCTGGCGCCAGAGGATTTTTTTGTAAAACCTCGTTCATCAACTCCACATTGGAAGTCAATTTTGTAGTATCCTTATTGATAGCGCTCTCCGGTTCATCATTATCTACCGGTTTGATTCCTGTCGGATCGGAAAGGGCCAACTTGGCGCCGGCCTTAAGTTGGCTCACAAAAAATTTCCCGTCAGTTATACGGACCCCAAATGAATCATCTCGAAATTTAAACGCTTGTTGTGCCGCCATCCGAAGAAAAATATCATTATCAGACCGCTCGCTTTTTTTATCTGCGTTTCGTCTAATCTTATATTCCCACGACCCATTTAATGTAATTATTTGAAGAGGCGGGGTTCTTTCAATGTGGTCCAATAACCAAGCAATGGTTTGGTCCAATGTTCCTTCAAAATCAAAATTACCCTCTTGGCTCACCAGCCGGGCGCCGTACAG
>CAZAPB010000143.1:0-3495 GCA_964486835.1 uncultured Planctomycetia bacterium | reverse complement strand
ACAATCTCACTAGCCCTCCTCGGGGACCCGTTCAATATACCCTGCGCCTGATTAACCGATTTGGCACGAATCATATCAATGACGTAGCGAACCTTGCGCGGCGATATTCTTATAAAGTAACCGGACGATTTAGATATCATTTATTTTCCTTACGTCAGTTCTGCGGTCATTTTAGTAATACCGCCATGTTTGCGGAATGTACGCGTCGGAGCGAACTCACCAAGCTTATGCCCCACCATATTTTCCGTGATAAATGTGGGCAAATGCGACTTACCATTATGTATCATAATCGTCAGACCTACAAAATCCGGCGTGACCGTAGACCGTCTCGACCATGTTTTAATTGGTTTACGCTCACGTTGCTTTTGCATGGCCATTACTTTCTTTAAAAGCTTTTCATCAATAAACGGGCCTTTTTTAATAGAACGGCTCATATTATCTCGGTCTCCCTGTCACGATATACTGTGATGTCGGTTTTTTCTTCCGGCGAGTCTTCAATCCCTTAGCGAGCTGACCGCTACGCGAAGTAGGGTGGCGTCCGCCTGAAGATTTACCTTCGCCACCACCCATCGGATGATCAACAGGGTTCTTGGCTACGGCACGTGAGGCTGGACGACGACCCAACCACCGGTTTCTCCCGGCTTTACCTAATGAAATATTCTCGTGATCAATATTACCGATTTGACCAATCGTTGCGTAGTTACCCACATGGATAAGACGCACTTCCCCGGAGGGCAGTTTGATATTCGCAAATTCACCTTCCTTGGCCATGAGGATTGCATACCCGCCGGCGCTACGAACAATCTGCCCGCCGCGATTCCTTGCTAGCTCAATATTGTGTATTTGCGCACCCAACGGAATCTCGCGAATAGGAAGAGCGTTTCCTGGCTCAATTTCAGACCCTGGGCCACTCATAACCGCCCTGCCAACCGTCAGTCCCACAGGAGCCAAAATATAACGTCTTTCATTGTCGGAGTACTCGATCAAAGCAATTCTTGCCGTTCTATTTGGATCGTACTCAATAGATAAAACTTTTCCGCCAATACCATCCTTATCCCTCTTAAAATCGATATGCCTGTATAGTTTCTTATGTCCACCACCCCGACGCCTCGAAGTCATTCGGCCGTGGGAATTACGTCCACCCGACCGTCTAAGATCTTCGGTTAGTGACTTTTCAGGCCTCTTGTGTTTAGGCGTTATCTCCGCGAAATCGGAAATAGCTGTCCATCTCAGAGACGGCGTTCTTGATTTAAATGTTTTATTGCCCATGTTAAATTCCTCTTAGGCCAAATCTATTTTGTGGCCCTGTTTGAGGGTCACAACGGCTTTTTTCCATTCAGGGGTTTTGCCCATCTGAGAGCGTACTCGTTTGAGCTTACCAGGAACCACCTGAGTATTCACATCCTGAACCTTAACCTTGTATATACTTTCAACGGCCTTCCTAATCTCTATCTTGTTCACGTCCCTAGCCACTTTGAAAAGATATTTGTTGTCAGCCACCTGCACAGCGCCCTTTTCAGTGCGCAGTAATGTTTTCAGAACGACATGCGCATCTTTCATGATTTAAGCCTTTTTAGAAGTCCCACGTAAGCCGCTTTGGTGACTAGACATTCTTTATGAGAAGCAACATCCAAAATATTAACTTCATCCGCTGTTTTCACAGCCACTTGACGAATATTACGGGATGCTAGTAACAAATTTTCAGATTTTTGATCCACTAGAAAAAGGGGCTTTTCCAACTTAAACGCATCCATGATATCGGCAACAATCTTGGTCTTGGGTTGCTGTAACTTCAACTCATTGATAACAAAAAAACGTTTTTTTTGCACTTTGTCCTTAATGCCCTCAACAACCGCCTTGCGCTTGAGCATCTGCGGTAGAGAATATGAATAATCACGAGGCATGGGACCAAACGTAACACCTCCGCCTCTCCAAATCGGTGAACGACGAGATCCATGGCGCGCTTGACCAGTTCCCTTTTGCTTCCACGGTTTCTTTCCACCGCCTCGTACTGCTCCGCGCTCTTTTGTCGACGCAGTGCCCTCACGTTGGCCCGCTTGATACATCAACACCGTCTGATAAATAACATCAGAGTTAATCCCCTCGCCCAAAAATATGGGGTCAAGATTAATGCTATCAACAGATTTCGCATTTATATCATACACATTGAGACTGCCGGCCTTTTCAACATGAGTGGCAACAGCGGCTACTTTTGATTTAACCACTGTCTTAGCTACTCTTTTGGTCGATTTTCGAACCGCTTTATCAGAAACTCTTTTAACCTTTTTCGCCGCCGCAGCTTTCGCCGCCGGCCTTATGACTTTTATCTTTTTTTTCTGTTTCATTTTAACTCGGTTCCAGTCTTATTTCTTTTTAGTAGCAGCGCCGCCCTTACCTGCAGCCGCCTGTTTACTTGCCTTCAATGGATCTTTCTTCTCAGATTTTTTTGGAGCCTGTTTAACTTTAATTCCTGCCGGCTTCTTGAGAGAACGCCTGATGTAAAGAAGCGCGTTGTCTCCACCGGGAACAGAGCCCCTGACAACCAACATATTATTATCTACGTCTACTTTAAGCACTTCCAAATTTTGCACTGTCGTAATCGTATTACCCAAGTGTCCAGGCATGTGATGCCCCGGCCATGTGCGTGACGGAAACGAGCTCGCGCCGACCGAACCAATACGACGATGAAACATTGACCCGTGACTCCCCGGTCCTCCGCGCCAATGCCATTTTTTCATACCGCCGGCAAAACCCTTCCCGATGGAAGCACCTTGCACATCAAGAAGATCGCCCTCTTTAAAAATGTTTGCCTTGATCTCTTGTCCGATAGTAAAATCCTCATCAGCATTAAGCCGTATCTCGCGAAGCCAACGCTTGGGCTTCAAATTCTTCTTCGCAAAATTAACCTTGCTGGCATTTGATAGATTTTTCTCTTTTATGTCATCACCAAATCCAACCTGGGCCGCTTTGTATCCATGCTTTTCAACTGTCTTGATATCCGTAACCACACAAGGACCTGCTTCAAGAACCGTGCAGGGAATAAAATTTCCCTCAACGCTTAATATTTGTGTCATACCAATTTTTATGCCTAATATAGCCTGCATGTCTCGTTATCCTTACTTGATCTCAACGTCCACGCCGGCAGGAAGGTCTAGCTTTCTTAGGGCGTCAATCGTCTTGGCGGTGGGGTTTAAAATATCCAAAAGCCTCTTATGCGTTTTCATAAAAAACTGTTCACGAGATTTCTTATCTATCACAGGAGAACGGTTCACTACAATAAGCTCTGTATCCGTCGGTAAAGGTATAGGACCGGAAACTTTAGCCCCTGTCCGCTTAGCGGTGTCAATAATCTCCAACGCTGATTGATCAAGCACACGATGATCATATGCTTTTAGTCTGATCCTGATTTTTTGAACTCCGACCGCTGTTGCCATGGTTACGCCAATATCTCCGAGATAACACCGGCTCCGACCGTACGGCCGCCCTCACGAATGG
>CAZAPB010000142.1:2466-3508 GCA_964486835.1 uncultured Planctomycetia bacterium | reverse complement strand
TTAACCACGGACGCGTTGAGAGTATTTAGACATTTGACCCTCCACCTGGGCAGAGGCTTGAACCTCACCGCATGGTTATCGTTCTTCCGGCCAAGAGCGGTATGCGGCACGGCAAACACTCCCGCCAAAAAGAATTTTTGTCCGTCGAGGGATACGAGGCGCCGATGGATCCCTTTGTTGATATCGAGCCGGGAGACCTGGTAGTGCACGTGCTTCACGGGATCGCCCGTTTTCGGGGGATAAGCAAGCTCAAGGACAAGGATAACCGGCTGACCGATCACCTTTCGCTTGAGTTTGCCGAAAAGAACGTGCTCTATCTGCCGATGCATGACCTGCATCTGGTGCAACGCTACATCGCGTTCGGCAAGATGAATCCCGAGCTTTCATACCTGGGCACCAAGACCTGGGAGAAGCTCAAAGAGAGGACGCGTCAGGGAGTTTTTTCGTTCGCGGCAGAGTTATTGGAAGTCCAAGCCAAGCGCCGATTGCTGCGCGGTTTTCCGATCGCCGCCGATACCGAATGGCAGAAAAAACTGGAGGAAGAATTTCCTTATCAAGAAACGCCGGACCAGCTGAACTCACTGGAGTCCGTCAAGGCGGATCTGGAATCAGAGGTTCCGATGGACAGGCTTTTGTGCGGTGATGTCGGTTATGGTAAGACGGAAGTCGCGCTTCGGGCCGCTTTCAAGGTAGTGATGGCTGGCAAGCAGGTAGCGATGCTGGTGCCGACGACCCTTCTGGCCGAACAGCATTTCCAGACTTTTTCAGAACGGGTGAAGAATTTTCCGGTGACTATTTGTATGCTGTCACGTTTTCAGACGCCTTCCGAGCAAAAGGCAGCCATCAAGGCCATTGCCGAGGGCGCCTGCGATATTGTGATAGGCACTCACCGTCTTTTATCCGGTGATATTTTTTTTAAGGATTTGGGCGTCATCGAGTATGGCGAAGCCTGGAAGCTTCAGGAGGAATTGCTGTTGCAAAACACTTCATTGAAGATCAGGGTAGCAAAAGGCGAGGACTCAGGTGAAATGAATCACCATTT
>CAZAPB010000142.1:0-2456 GCA_964486835.1 uncultured Planctomycetia bacterium | reverse complement strand
TTTTAAGGATTTGGGCCTTGTGATTGTCGATGAAGAACAGCGTTTCGGGGTCAAGCACAAGGAGCATTTGAAAAAATTGAGATTGCAGGTACATGTTCTGACTCTCACCGCCACCCCGATCCCGCGGACGCTTTATATGTCGCTGGTGGGGACCAAGGACATGTCCACTATCAACACGCCGCCCCAAGGGCGCAAGCCCGTGCGTACCATTGTCGCGGAGGCCTGTGATTCAATCATCCGTCAGGCTATCGAAAAGGAACTAGCGCGCAAGGGCCAGGTTTTTTTTATCCATAACCGTGTCAACGGCATCGAAGTCGTTGCCAAGAAGGTCTTGCAGTTGGTGCCCGGCGCCAGAGTCGCTGTCGGTCACGGCCAGATGCCGGCTCGTTTGTTGGAAGATGTGATGAAGAAATTCATTCATGGCCAGGTCGATGTGCTTGTATCAACGACAATTGTTGAATCCGGCATCGACATTCCCAATGCCAACACGCTGATCATTAACCATGCCGACCATTTTGGACTATCTGAGCTCTATCAGCTAAGGGGAAGGGTGGGTCGATTTAACCGCGATGCTTACGCGTATCTTCTGGTCCCCAAAGGAACGGTGCTTACCGAAGAATCCAAGCGCAAGTTGAACGCGATAGAAAAGTTCAGTTTTTTAGGGTCGGGTTTTAATGTGGCCATGGAGGACCTGGAGATCCGCGGCGCAGGCAATATCCTGGGCGTCGAACAGCACGGTTATATTTCCAGCATTGGCTTTGATCTTTACTGTCGTATTCTCCGGGAAACCGTTCAGGCTCTCAAGAAAAAAACGTAAAGAGACCCAGGATGTGGTATATTAAGCACTAAATTTATTTCCTATGAAAAAAATTCACTATTTTCTTCTGGTTGTATTAATCAGCGGCTGTGCTTCCAAATCCACGGAAGGGGTGTCTTTGGCCCGTTTTGAGGGAGGAAAGGTCACAGAAAAGGATTATCTCCGTCGTCTGGAGGCTATGCCGGAAGAGGCCCGGAGTTTTGTTCGCGGTCACAAAAAAGAATTTCTTGAAGATATTGTGGCTGAGCATTTTCTTCTAAAGGAAGCCAAACGCCGCGGTATACAGAAGGATCCCGAGGTACAGCAGTTGCTGGAAGCCGCCCAGCGCAAGATCATCATCTCAAGGCTCGTGCAAAAAGAGATCGATGATAAAGTAAGTCTTACGGACGAAGAAGTGGAAAAGTATTATACCAATCACCAGGATGAGTTTATGACCTCGATGACTCTGCGCGCCTCGCATATTCTGGTGAAGACCGGGGAAGAGGCTTTGCTGATCAAGACTCAGCTCGAGGGCGGCGGTGATTTTGAGGAATTGGCGAGGCAAAATTCACTTGATGCCACGGCGATTCGTGGCGGTGATCTGGGTTTTTTTCAAAGAGGTCGTTTTGTGCCTGAGTTCGAGGATGCCGTGTTTACGATGAAAAAAGGTGAGCTGAAGGGTCCGGTGAAGAGTCAGTTTGGATACCACCTGATTAAGTTGACCGACCGGCTGGAACCGACTCTGCGCCAGTTTCGCGATGTGAAGGATTTTGTGAGGCAGAGGCTTTTGGCCGAAAAAAGATCCAGGGCTTTTCGTGAATTAGTGACCAAACTCAAAGGAAATACCCGGGTGGATATCGATGAAAAGAAACTGGATAAAATTGAGGTCTCCTGATGAAAAAATTTAAAGCGTTCTTTGTGTTTTTTTGTACAGTGGTCTCATGTTTATTTCAGACACAGCCTGTTTTTTCTTCGGAGGTGGTCGAGAGGATAGTCGCAGTTGTCAATGATGAGATTATCACCGACCATGATCTGGACCTGGTGGCGTCGCCGGTTGCGGCGCAGTTTCGCACGCTTTATACCGGCAACGAACTCGAGGCTCGAATGAAGGGTATGCGACAGGAGTTTTTGAACAAGCTGATTGAGGACAAGCTTATCCTAAGTGAGGCTAAGCGCAAACAGGTTGTGGTCAATGACTCTGAAGTGGACGAGATGATGGTTGAGGTGCGCAACAAGTTTCCCGGCCGCGAGCAATATTTGAAGGCTTTGGAAGATCAGGGGATGAGCGAAAAAAAACTTTGGAGCCGTTTCCATGACCAGACCATGACACAGAAATACGTAAATTATGAGGTGCGTTCAAAGGTCTCCGTATCGCCGGGGGAGATCAGCGACTACTACAAGGCCCACGAAGTGGATTTTGTCCAGGGTGAGCGGGTCAAGCTCCAGCAGATATTGGTACGCGAGGGGTCCCGTTCCGATGAGGAAGCTAGGATTTTTGCCGAGAGTCTGGCTCAACAGTTGAAGTCCGGAAAATCTTTCGAAGAGCTTGCCAAAGCCTACTCGGAAGGAACCGAGGCTAAGGATGGCGGAGATATGGGCTGGGTCGAGAAGGGCCAGCTTCTTGGCGAGATCGATGAGAAGGTATTTGCGCTCAGCGAAG
>CAZAPB010000141.1:0-3598 GCA_964486835.1 uncultured Planctomycetia bacterium | reverse complement strand
ATTATTTTTTTGACTGGATGCCGCCATTGGGGTTATCATAGAGAGCAAGAAATGACTGAGTCTTCAGAGATTGGGTCGCTTCCGTTTATTTGGCCGGTACATGCGCAAGGTGTAAGGTTTTTTGGATCAAAGGACGGCGGAGTCGATTTGCGTGGGATAGTGATTGACTCTGAGCGGAGTGATCAGGTGAAGGCAGCTCGAGACGGCAAAGTAGTATTTACGGATAAAGGTTTGCGTGGCTATGGAAGTACGATCATTATTGACCATGCTGAGGAATTCTCCACGGTTTACGCGGGAAATTTTGACATACTAGTGACTCCCGGGCATCGGGTGCGCCAGGGTGATTTGATAGGAAAGATTATGGCCGCAGATAAAGCGGTAGTGCCGACATTATATTTTGAGATTCGAAAGAACGGTCGCGCGGAAGATCCTATGAGTTATTTGCGCGACTCAAAAACTTCAAACCCTATTTGATTTACTAAAGGTTTTTCATGTTCAGCGATCCGGTCGTCGGCGACGATTTTTTTGGCCGCCATGAGATATTGGACCTGCTCAATAAGCGCGCAACCGCGCTAAAATCAGGTTACCGACAGAACGTGGCGATTATAGGCCATCAGCAGCTTGGCAAAACATCCATTCTCCGTCATTTCCTTCATCAGCTTAACGACCCCCAAATACTATCCGTTTATGTCGAAATTAAGCTTCAGTCCTTGGATTTTTTTGTCGATCAGTTTATACGCTCCCTCTTGTATCAATATCTGACCCGTGAAGGCACTCCTGTAAGCGCGACTGATAATCTGAGCGGACTCGTTTCGCTGGCGCAGGAGACTATCCCAAAAACCGTCTCTCTGATTCGTGAAATAGCGGGACATCTAAAGAACAGGCGCCCCGAAGAAGCCTATATCAGGCTGTTTGAACTTACATCCATCATTCGCGGGGAAACAGGCAAGACCTGTATCGTGATTCTGGATGAGTTCCACCGCCTAGGGGAATTCGGCATTAAGAACGCTTTTTCGGATTTTGGCAAAAGGATCATGGTTCAAAAAGATACGATGTATCTTCTTTCGAGCTCCTCGTTCTCCGCCAGCCGAAAAATCCTGGCCGAAAAACTCTCGCTACTATTCGGGAACTTTGAGCGTGTTTACCTTGAGAGCTTTGATTTTTCGACCGCTTTTGCCTTTATTGATAAAAAACTAGCACCGGCCACCATCGACAAGGGTCTGGCCAACTACCTGGTGTCATTTACCGACGGACACCCATTCTTTCTTGACGCGATCGCCTCACGCTTACGCGAAATGGTGCTTTCTCAGGGCGGTGTCAAGGTGGAGTCCGCGGCAGTCGCCGAAGTATTTTATAGGCTTTTTTATGAGTCTCAGGGTGTATTGAACCAGTATTTTATGAAATTGATCTCTCCGTGGACTTTGTCGCGCAGTCGCGGAAAGCATCTGTTAATCCTGGCGCAAATTGCGCGCGGCAAGAACCGTCTTAAAGAGATAGCCTCAGTATTGAATCTAAGCCAGAAGGAAGCCTCTGCGCAAACACAGGAACTCATGGAGTACGAACTCTTAGTAAAAACCGGCGTTTTTTACAGATTCCACAATAAGATATTCCGCTTCTGGCTGAGGGAGGTTTATGAAAAGAAAGAGCTTTCGCTTCTGGGCGCACAAGGGAACCGTGATCTTTTTTCAGCGTCTGTTATAGCCGCAATAGCCGAACACCAAGAGGTGCTTTTATTGGAGAAGAGCGAACGCATCAAGAGCCTTTTTTCTGAATTCAGAAACGATCTGGTTGAATTTGGCGAAAAAAAGAGAAAGCTTCCGCACTTTACAGAAGTTTTGCATTCGGCTGGCGATGTTCAAGCGCCTGGCAATGGCAGTGTGCGAGGTCTTGTGGCACGCGGACATGGCCGGTGCTGGATATGCAAGGTCACGGAGGAGAGAGCCACAGAAAAAGAAGTGCTGGCTCTTGTGAATGGAAGCGCCAAGACCAAATCTTCTCACACCAAGGTTCTTCTGGCGCTCAACGGCATTGACGAAAACGCTAAGCTTCTGGCTAAAGAGAAGCGTGTTCTGACGCTGGGACTTTCCCGCGTCAATCTTTTGATGGATCTCTACGGAAAGACACCGATAGTATTTCATGGATAATCAGCAGACTGTTAGCGAAAAGACCGCATGAACAGCTCTAGATCTTTGTTTCGCAACCGCGCCCAGTTTGAAAAAGAGGAAAAGTTGCTCTTGGCGCCATACGCGATGAAGAGTGCTGATTCTAGGGGAAGGATCTATCCCGAAAGCGAACACCCTTACCGAACAGTTTTTCAGCGCGATCGTGACCGCATCATCCACAGCACCGCTTTTCGGCGGCTTGAATACAAAACTCAGGTTTTTGTCAATCATGAAGGGGATTATTACCGTACACGTCTGACGCATTCTCTGGAAGCGAGTCAGATCGCTCGAGTCATCGCGGGCGCGATGCGCTTAAATTTGGACTTGGTGGAAACAATTACGTTGGCGCACGATCTTGGCCATACGCCTTTTGGTCATGCCGGAGAAGATGAACTGCAAGGTTTGATGAAGGGACATGGGGGTTTTGATCACAACCTCCAGAGTCTGCGCATTGTTGATTTCCTTGAAGAGCGATACCCTGATTTCAGGGGGCTAAATCTTACCTATGAATCCCGCATAGGTCTTTTTAAACATCCTGATTTGGCACAAGAAGCTCAAAAGAGAGGGATGGGGAAGTTTGATAGTTTTCTTTCCCCGATCCTTGAATCGCAGGTAGTAGACCTGGCCGATGAGATCGCTTATGACAACCATGATGTCGATGACGGTTTGGCTTCCGGCCTTATTACCGAATCGGATCTTGAGAAACTTTCTTTATGGAAGGCCGCAAAAAAGAGAATCAAACCGCGCGCTGATTTGACCCCCGCCGTACGTCGTTATCAAATTATCCGCATGCTGATCAATCTGGAGGTATCAAACCTCCTGGCGCAATCAGAAAAGAACCTGAAAAAATTCCGTGTCCGCTCACCGGGAGATGTCATGAAGTTATCGAAGTTTATTATTTCGTTCAGCCCTGCGCTCGCCTCTCAAAGAGAGGAATTCCGGACCTTTTTAAAGACCCGCCTTTATCGCCACTACCGTGTTGTGCGTATGACTGACAAGGCGCGTCGTTTTATCCGGGCACTGTTTGAGGTGTATCTGGCCAGACCTGAGCAACTGCCTCCGGGCAGTCAAAAAAGACTCAAGGCCGAAGGGGTGCACCGTGTTGTTTGCGATTATATCGCGGGGATGACAGACAGGTACGCACAAGACGAGTACAAAAAATTCTTCGAACCTTTTGAGAGAGTCTAACATGGAGATGTCTGAAAAGAACGACAACGAGATAATCAGCAATTTTTTAAAGCATGAAGGGATGCAAAGGCTCAAAGCCTCTCTCCACTCCATGCTAGGGGATCCTGTTTGGTGGTTCTTTTCAAAGGTGGATGGCGAATGTTTTCGTATTAATGGATCTTCGGATACCAGTCCATTTCACAGCGCGGCCCGTATATCTACGGCGCTCAAGAAACACTCCGACAAAGGGAGCCCCTTTATTTTTGAAG
>CAZAPB010000140.1:0-3608 GCA_964486835.1 uncultured Planctomycetia bacterium | reverse complement strand
GATTCGATCCTTGACTGGGCGATAGCAGAGCGATCTTTGGCCAGCTTCGCCCCCATATTTTTAGACCGAATGTTATAAAAAAACTGTAGGTCATTAAATTGCGAGCGCGTAAATTCCAATGATGGATGACTTGCTTGAAATTCAGAGATCAATCGATTTAGCTCAATCACTGGAGCAGTTCGAGGATATTTAATATCACCCGCGCTAGGCGGAATTAGCTCCAATCTCGTTAGAAAAAGAGGGCGCGCGTCCTGTCCCGCGCTATTGGTCAAAAAACCGTCTTTTATTTCCCCGAACATCCTCTCCCAGTCATTCCGGCTCATGCCGTAATTGGTATACCCCAACGCACGCCCTTGAGCCATAAGATCTTGATCGTACTGATTGGCCCAGCCTACGCCAGGGGCATTGAACGCTAGCGCTTTGAAATCCTGATTGCTGGGCATGCCGGATTTGCGCTCAAGGCTCAGCTGACAGGATACGTCGATCTGTCCGGTCGCTTTAGCATATGCAAAATTCATAGCGGATAAAACCAGCGCCGATGGCGCAATATCCGTAGCCCGAATACGCGGCACACCCATCTTCGCGAGTAATATCGCGTCCACCCCGCCGCCAATGCCAATCAAACCAAAAGGAAGGCCGCTAAACATCCCGCGAGAGAACGGTCGGCTAAAAACACCATTCAAAGTATTTCTATTGGCATGCCCATGTCCGTTGGTCAAGAGAAGATAGGCTTGCCAATCCATGCTATGCTGATCCGCAGGGCTCATCAAAGGCTCGTAGGCTTTCACGTCTGCCTTAGACGGAAATTGACGCACAATATCGAACATCGTCAGATAATCAGGGTTTGTTCTATCGGCGGCGGTGATCCCTGAACGCTCGTCCGCATAGGATGACCAAACGGCAGCATCAGTTAAAGAATGATTTGCTTTTTGGCCGGCGCTTCTGGAAAGCCCGTCGTATCGTCCCAGCCTTTTTCTGAAAACAAGGCTACCCCATAAGTTTCCTACGATCGCATGCTTAAGGTTCCGCGATTGATCAATATGCCTATCCGAAAATTCTTGTGCCAATCGGTGGGACTCATCATGAGCTTTTTGCATTTCTACGGGGGTCGCCTCTGGCGACGCGATCAGTTCAGTGATATCTATAAACACAGGCATTGACTGATATACAAAAATGATCCCGTAAGGGATCCACACACCGCCTTTCAGTGAGGTCAAAAGCACCGCCTGTGAAGAGATCCCCTTGACATTATTCACCCCCTCTTTCAGGATCAGCAGACCCATAGATTGGGCCAGATTGGAATACCTAAAAATGCTGTCCTTCGTAAAATCCCATAAGAACTCTTTACCTGCTGGGCTTAAGCTCATGAGACGATAGCCATGAGTCTCATCACCATAAGGGTGAACTTCCATCAAGTCGGTCTGTCCCAAGGAATTTAATAATACGGTCAGAGGATACGAACTTTCTTTGGGAACTGAAAACGCTGCTTGAGTGATCTCGGGCGTCAGGCGGAATGTTGAACTCGCGGAGTTGATCGAAGCTAGTCTCGCGCCCATCCGATCAGCGCCTTCCTTATGGATAGCCAGGACAGGCGGCTCGTCTTTATTGACAAAAAGAACGTACGAGAACAGTTCAAGTCGCGACTTGAGTAAGTTAAAAAGATAGGTGGAAACATCAAACAAAGCTTTAACAGGTGCTATCATCCTCTCGAACCAACGCCCGTTTTCAAACCTCTGGATAAATGCTTTGCGCGCCGAATCCAGATCCCTAAGGATGAGAAGCGTATGGGCGCCGAAAAGTTGCTCAAAAAGGAACGACGATAACAC
The DNA here is from genome assembly GCA_964486835.1 of uncultured Planctomycetia bacterium. Taxonomy (GTDB): domain Bacteria; phylum Omnitrophota; class Gorgyraeia; order 2-02-FULL-51-18; family 2-02-FULL-51-18; genus CAMDWQ01. The sequence goes on along the minus strand of CAZAPB010000140.1, from coordinate 1,782 downwards.
GCCCTCGATCAAAACAGGCTGGCCTCTGCGAACAACGATCTTTCTTTCCTCGGGTCCAAAGCGGGTTGGGATCTCGACCAAGTCATCTCCGCGGCCCTCTAACAGCGAACTCAATATGGGAATGACACGATTTCTGAGCATACCCATATCGAATAAAAGATGAAATACAGCCCATTTTTTAAAAATGAATGGCATGGGTGCTAACCCGACAAGCACGCAGGACATGGATACTATGAGAGGCACGTCCAACCAGTCGTACTTCATGAACCAATCCGTGGAAATCAATGCCGGCGACTCGCCTGAACCGCGAAGATACTCATTGAATGCGTTCAAGAACGTTGTCTTGCCGGAGGCGGGAAGCCCTTCCACAATGAGCACTGGAGTCGCGCGACTTCCACTCCCCCGAAGCATATGATGAATACGAACAAAAGCATCCCGAAAATACATTTGAGCTGAGAATTTTTCCTGGGGCGATGGTCCTTGAGCGGATGCAGCACCTAAAATTTTAGCAACGAGCCCATTGTCTGTGGCCGCTGATCTTAAATTATTAGCCAATTTCGCCGCAGCCAAAGTGCCTATGCCTCCCGATTTCACCGTTTTCGCCGGCGCGGAAATTATCCGAGGCATAGGCGCTGACCGATCAAGCGTCACATTCCCCTCGATCCCCATTGCTGTCGTGAGCTCGGCTAAGCGGCCTAGGGCCGGTAAACGCATTGGCATATTGGTCTTCGCGACAGACATAGTTGAAGAATTTAAAAACTTGTCAGAAATTTTCTGACTAATCAAGATCTCTTCATACCGCTTGATATTGGTCTCTTGAAGGACCTGAGGAACGATCGAGATGTAAGACATGCCTTTTTGTTTTAAAAGATATTTGAGATTGGGTGTATGAAAGCCTCCGGTGATAAGCACCGCGGGTCCCTGCCTGCCGGCAGGCAGGCTGCCGGTCGGATGACCGCCGCCGGCGTCACCCGCAGTGCCCATTACCTTGAGCATATTAGAAATAAAAGCCTTGTCCCTCTCATAGGTCAGTTCATAAAAGTCCTCACACTTTTTTATCATCCCTTCATAGCCGCCCTCCAAGAAAAGCGCGTTGTCGTATTGGTCCTTTTTATTCATGATAATTTTGTTTAAGAAGCCCGTGATGGAAATAATCGGATCGTTGTTGTCGGCTGCTCTATCTTTGATCTTTAATCTTTGATCTTTAATCTTTTTATATTCCTCATATTCAGCGGGGTTCATCTGCAGTGTGAAAAGCTTTTTCAGCAGTCCCAGAAGTTTGTCAGACCGAATTAGCTGTCTTTCTTCATCGGTGACGATAAGGCGGTCAAATATTTTTTCTTCAAGATCGTTCTGCTCCTTCAGCATCTCCTGAGCGTCCAGAGAACGGATGGACTTGAAATAGGCAACATATTTCTCCAGATTAGGATACAGATGACGGGATGCACTATTTTTAGCGGAGGCCGCCCCATCCGAGCCCAGCTTCTCTTCCAGTATTGAAAAAAAGGCTTTCTTGATGTTTTCATCTTTGGACCCGGCGGATCTGACGAGATCCTCTTGATCGCTCCTAGGCAAGGACATGATGAAAGCCGTTTGTTCTTTGGCCACCGTCTCCGTGTTGATCTCTTTTTCTTTCGACCGGAGATCCTTATAGATCTTCAGGTGCTTTGGCGTCTGCAGCTCAAAACGTTCTGCTTCCCTGAGAAGGTGATCGATATGCCCCGCCCACGACGTCTCATTCTTCTGGTAGCTTCGTTTTTTCATGACAAAAGCCAAAAGGAA
>CAZAPB010000139.1:0-3621 GCA_964486835.1 uncultured Planctomycetia bacterium | reverse complement strand
TGATGGAATACTACGCCGAGGTTCACCCGGAGTACGGTTTTGAGAAGCATAAAGGTTATGGCACCAGGGATCATATGGAAGCGATCAAGAAAAATGGCCCTTGCAAGATACACCGTAAGAGTTTTGAGCCGATAAAGTCACTCTTTACTTATTAAAGTATACTTGCAAGTATACTTGTTTTTTGGATGAGGTTATAGTAAGCTTAGGTTGTGGAGGAAAAACCATGGCACAACTGACAGTCTATCTTGACGGAGTGACACTCAAAAAAGTGGAAACAGCCGCTCACCGCGAGCATAAGTCCATCTCTAAGTGGGTAAAAAAATGCCTGGAAAGCGCGTTGCAAAACAAGTGGCCCGAGAATTATTTCGAGGTCTTTGGCGCCTTATCCGACGATGAAAGTTTTAAAAGACCTTCGCAGGGCACTTTTTCTCAGGATATCCGACGGACCCAATTGTGAGTCATTATTTTTTGGATACGGATATTTGCATTTATATGATCCGCGGTAAATACCCCGCGGCCCAAAAACGCATCGTGGTCACGCCGCCCGAACGGATTAAAATTTCATCGGTAGTAAAAGCGGAGCTACTGATAGGCGCGTTACGTAGTCAAAAAGCTGATCAGGCGTATTCCGTTGTTGAACGGTTCCTGAGCCCTTTTGAAATTGTCCCCTTTGATGATATCTGTTCAACCTTTTATGCCCGGATTCGGTTCGATCTCGAGAAAAAAGGACAATCGATCGGGCCTAATGATCTTTTAATTGCCGCTACCGTGCTGGCTTATCGTGGTATTTTGATTACGCACAATCTTAAGGAATTTGAGAGGATCGACGATTTGAAAGTGCAGGATTGGGTGAAAGGGGATTGATGTGAAAATTTGGCCTGAGAAATCTTGCCCGGGTTGCGGCAACAAGATAAAGGGGTAGATTAGATGGAAACTCTTTTAATCATCGATTTTGGCTCCCAGTACAACCAGCTGATCGCGCGGCGTGTGCGCGAGTCCAAGGTGTTCTGCGAGATCGTTCCGCCTACCATTACGGCTGATGAGATCCGAGCTAAGAATGTCAAAGGCATCATTCTCTCCGGCGGTCCCGCGAGTATTTATGAAAAGAATTCTCCCAAGCTCAATCCCGACTATTTAAAACTGGGTGTACCGGTCCTGGGGATCTGTTATGGCATGCAGGCGCTCTCTCATCTTTTGGGAGGCGAAGTACGCCGGGCCAAGCGCCGTGAATATGGTCACGCCGACTTGTATTTGCATCAGAGGGCCGGCAAGCTTTTCCAGGGTGTTCCCAAAATGTCCGTGTCATGGATGTCGCACGGCGACTATGTCGCCCGCATGCCGCAGGGTTTTTATAAGACGGCTTACACGCGCAGTACGGTAGTCGCGGCGTTCGAGAATCCTGATAAAAATATCTATGGTGTTCAGTTCCACCCCGAAGTATTGCACAGCCAGTACGGCACCAAGGTCATCCAAAATTTTATTTTTTCTGTCTGCGGATTTCACCGGTCCTGGACCATGAAGAACTTTATCAACGAAACAGTTTCCAAGACTCGCCACAAAGTCGGTAAAGATCGCATTATCCTGGGGCTTTCCGGAGGCGTAGATTCATCGGTAGCGGCGGCTCTGCTGTCCAAAGCTGTCGGTAAACAGCTTGTCTGTATTTTTGTTAATAACGGACTTCTTCGTAAGGGTGAAGAGCAGGAAGTACGAAAGGCTTTCCAAGGTAAATTCAACTTGAACCTTAAGATTGTCAACGCGGAAGCGATTTTTTTGAAAAAATTAAAAGGGGTGACCGATCCCGAGAGAAAAAGAAAAATTATCGGCCATGAATTTATCTATGTTTTCCAGCGTGAGGCCAAAAAAATCAAAGGCGCCAAGTTCTTGGGGCAGGGGACGCTTTATCCGGATGTGATCGAAAGCCGCTCGGCTTTCGGCGGGCCGACCGCGGTGATCAAGTCACATCACAATGTCGGCGGACTGCCGGAAAAAATGCAAATGAAGCTGATCGAGCCTTTGCGTGAGCTTTTTAAAGATGAGGCCCGCGCGGTGGGTTACACGATGGGGTTGCCCAAGGCATTGATCGGAAGGCATCCTTTTCCGGGTCCGGGTCTGGCCGTGCGCGTATTGGGCGAGATCACCAAGGAGCGTCTGGATATATTAAGGGAAGCGGATGTGCGCTTCATCGAGGAGATACGCAAAGCCGGCTTGTATGACAAAATATGGCAGGCATTCGCCGTTCTTTTGCCGGTCAAAAGCGTCGGCGTGATGGGCGATGAGAGAACTTATGACAACGTCATCGCGCTTCGTGCCGTTACCAGCGTCGATGGTATGACCGCTGATTGGTTCCATTTCCCCAAAGATGTGCTGGCAAAAGCCTCGAACAGGATCATTAACGAGGTTAAGGGCGTCAACCGCGTGGTTTACGATGTCAGTTCCAAGCCGCCTGCCACTATTGAGTGGGAATAGGCAAAAGTTTTTTGCTGTTTTAAACGATTTATTCTTTAAAATAGAAATACCATGGCATCTACAGAATTTGTCCACCTGCACGTTCATACCAAATACAGCCTATTGGACGCTGTCTGCCATATTGATAAGCTGGTAGAACAGGCCAAAGAATTCAAGATGCCGGCTATCGCCATCACTGACAACGGTAATATGTTCGGTGTGATTGAATTTTATAGCGCTTGCAAGAAAGCCGGTATTAAGGCGATTATCGGCTCTGAGGTGTATGTGGCGCCGGAAAGCCGGTTTGAGCGTGCCACTCACGGACTTCAGGGCGCTTCCTATCCGATGGTGCTTCTTTGCGAAAATGATCTGGGCTACTACAACCTTGTCCAGCTGGTCAGCATCGGTTTTCTCGAAGGTTTCTATTACAAACCGCGCGTCGACAAAGAAATGCTGCGCAAATATTCCAAGGGCCTCATCGCTCTGTCCGGCCCATTGCGCGGGGAAGTGCCGCATCTTCTGAATTTGGGGCAGGTTGAAAAGGCATCGCAGGCGGCATCGGAGATGCGGGATATTTTCGGCAAGGACAATTTTTTCCTGGAGATTATCCACAGTGGTCTTCGCGAGCAGGAAAAAGCCAACGAAGAGATGATCAAGCTCTCCAAGAAACTCGATATTCCTATTATTGCCACCAACGATGTGCATTATCTCAAGCGTGAATACGCGCGTGCGCATGAGATCATTACTTGCATCCAATCACAGCATATCCTGGATGACCCCGGCCGTTTCCGGCTCAACACCGACGAGTTCTATTTTAAAAGTCCGGAGGAGATGGCACTCAGCTACAAGGATACTCCTGAGGCCATCGACAACGTCACCAAGGTCGCGGCCCGGTGCAATGTTGAGTTTGATTTCACCAAGACTTATATGCCCATCTTTGAGCCCCCCGCCGGCAAGACGCGCGAGGATTATTTCTGGGAGCTTATCCAGGAAGGGCTCGTGAAACGCTATCCCGAGATCACCGAAGTCATTAAAAAGCGCGTGGAACATGAGTTTGAGGTAATCAAGAAGAGCGGTTATGTCAGCTATTTTCTCATCGTATGGGATTTTGTGCATTTTGCCAAGAATCACAATATTCCGGTAGGCCCGGGCCGTGGTTCGGCGGCGGGGAGCGTC
>CAZAPB010000138.1:0-3732 GCA_964486835.1 uncultured Planctomycetia bacterium | reverse complement strand
CGGCGCGTATCACCACGGCCCTCAGGGAGCATACGCTTGATTTTAAATTGGCGCTTCATCCTGTCGCGCGGACCTTGCAAGCCAAAGGGGCGGAGCTTGCCAGACTTTATAAAAAAGAGGACCGCTATCGCGAGCGCAGAAGTCCGGGGTTTGAAGCTGAGCAGAGCATCAAGCAGGAAATCTCATTCTTAAAGCAGGAGATCAAGAACCTCAAAAAAGAAGTGTTTGAGCGTGTGATGAAAGAGGCGCAGGTCATTGTTGGTACGCCGGCCGGTATTCAGGACCGCACCATACGCGAGAAGATATTTGACCTGGTGGTCATTGATGAGGCGACGCAGGCGACTGAACCGGTCAGTTGGATTCCTATTACGCGCGGCAAAAAGATCATCATGGCCGGTGACCATTTTCAACTGCCGCCGACGGTGCGCTCAAAAAAAGCCGAGGAGTGTGGACTGGGTGTCAGTCTTTTCGAGCGATTTCATGAGATATTGCCCGAGGCTTCCAAAGCGCTTCTTGTTCAGCAATACCGAATGCACGAGAAGATCATGAATTTTTCATCCCGGGAGTTTTATCAGGGTCTTCTGGTGGCGGATGAGTCGGTGAGACTGCGAACGCTCTCGGACCTCGACGGTGTTCAAACGACAACTGAGACCCAAGAGCCGTTTTTGTTCATTGATACGGCCGGGAAGGGATTTGAGGAAAAATTGGAGGAGGGAAGCGAGAGCCGCTACAACCCGGAAGAGGCGGGTCTGGTGCTGTCGATCCTTGAAAGAATGCTTGAGCTTGGTGTGCCGGCTTCGGAGATCGCGGTGATCAGCGCCTATAGCGCCCAGGTAAGGCTTCTGACCAACCGGTTCCCGGACCCGCGTGTTGAAATCGACAGTGTCGATGGTTTTCAGGGCCGAGAAAAAGAACTGGTCATTGTATCCCTGGTACGTTCAAACCTGACCGGTGAGATGGGGTTTTTAGCCGATACCCGTAGGATGAACGTGGCGATGACCCGGGCCAAAAAGAAACTGGTGGTCATAGGCGACAGCGCGACTCTGTCCTCGCTCAAATTCTACAAGGACCTTGTTCAGTACGCCGAGGAAACAGGTGCTTATAAAACCGTCTGGGAGCTCGAATGAACGCCCGAATGAATTCCCTCAAACTCTATTGTCACCGGGGCCTGATTCGTGTTATATTATTGAACTTATAATTCCTTTATTTTGCATGGAAAAAGGGCCCTTTTTGAGCGTTTTTATTTTTATGGATGAAGTTTCTGAAGTCAAAAAGAATGAGAGCCTTACCGCTTTTTTCACGCTGAAGGGTGATGAGGAATTTTTAAAGGACCATTTTGCGGATTTTCCGGTCATGCCGGGGGTCCTGCAGTTGGAGTCCCTCAGACAGGCTGCTTCGAAACTGCTTGCCGGGTCAGGGGATGGGCAGTACCTGTTTGACAGGATCAGCTCTGTTAAATACGGCCAGTTCGTGAGGCCGGGCAACAGAGTCAAAATATTTGTGCGGTTGCTTCATCATGAAGGCCGCATGGCTCGATTCGAGGGTCGTATCGATCTTGTGGATGGTCAACGGCCCGTCGCTAGAGCGGTTCTGGCGGATTTCACTATGACAGCCGCCGGTTAAAGGAGTTTTTAAGAAAATGACAGACAAGAATGAAATTATCAAGCAGGTAAAGAGTATTATTTCCCAAGCGTTGAAGGTAGACGAGCCCAATATTAGTATCGGTTCTTCTCTGATCGGAGACCTTGGCGCTGAATCCATCGATTTTCTGGATATCGTGTTTCGTCTTGAAAAAACATTCAAGATCAAGATCCCCAAGGGAGAGTTATTTCCCGAAAAGCTTTTAACCGACGCGCGTTTTGTGAAAGCGGGTCAGGTAACCGCCGAAGGCATTCAGGAGCTCAAGGCGCGCATTCCTTCGCTGGACTGGGACAATTTTGCGAAGAATCCACAAGTATCTAATCTTGGTAATATGTTCACGGTTGGCATGATCGTAGAATATCTTTCCGAAAAGCTCGCGGCCGCGAGCAAGTAAGCGTCTTTTTATGCGCCGCAGGCCCTCTTCTCTGCCACCGCGAAAAGAGCGCCCGCAAGCCGCCAGGTCTTTTTTGGGGGTCGATGTCGTCGAATACAAAAAGGCGCGTTTTTTTTATATCCAGCACAAGAATCGCCTTGAGCAGTATTTCCAGAAGAGTGAAGTCTCGTTTATTCAAAAAAGTGAAAAGCCTTATGAGACATTGGCTCTGCTTTTGGCGGCCAAGGAGGCGGTGTTTAAATCGTCCGATCTTCCCTGGATGGGTCCCGGTGGTTTTCGCAAGATCCAGATAGTTTCTCACCGTAACAGCCGGCTCTCTTTTCGAATGAAGGGCAATTTTAAAAAAAGTTTCTCGCGCCGTCCGGCCCGGCTCCTTTCCTATTTAAAGGGCAAAGATTACGTGATCGCCGAGTGTCATAGCGGCCCATGCGCTGGGATCTAGTTACCCGCTTCGAGGTTTTAAAAAAGGGGGTTTATTCCCGCGCTGTCAAATCATTTACGGGAAAAGAGGATTTTTTTCAGGATCATTTTCCCGGAAGGCCGACGGTTCCCCAGGTTTTTTTTATTGAGATGATCGCTCAAGCCGGCGGCGTCCTTTTTGGATTGGGCCTCGACTTTAATAAAGAGGTGATCCTCGCCAAGATAGAGGACGTTGTTTTCTATCGGGGGGTACAGCCGCCGTGCGAGCTTTTGATCGAGGCGTGGATTGACGATGAGCGTGAGGAAGGCGCCTGGGTTCGCGGGTCCGTATCGTATCAGGGCCAAAAGGCGATGGAGGCTAAGATACTTTTGGCGACGGTTGATTCGGTTGTTGAGGGAAAAAAGCATATTGTGTTCAATGAGCATTTTATGAAAAGTTATAATATCAGGGAGATCGCGCGCAACAGCGACTCTCCCGGGAGCGCTGTCTTGTGAAGCGTGTGGTCATCACGGGCCTTGGCGCTATCACGGCGGCGGGTGAGGGATCTCTGGCGCTCTGGGAGGCTGTCAAGAGCGGTACCTCAAAAATAGATTTTATTCATTTTGAAGATAGCGCCGGCGCGTGGAAAACGCTTGGGGCCCGTCTGGATAGTTTTGAACCAGAAAAGTACATCACGCAGAGAAAATCTCTCAAGGTCATGGCGCGTGACATACAGCTGGCCGTTGCGGCCGCAAGTTTGGCGATAGAAGACTCCGGGGCCAAGAAGGCGGGATTTGATCATGACCGTTTTGGTGTTATTGTCGGCTCGGGTGTTTTAAACCACGAGCTTGATGAGCTGGCGTTCAGTGTTCAAAACTCTGTAGGAGCCGACGGGAAACTGGACTTGAAAAAATTCGGCGAGGAAGGTCTCCCGAGTCTTTTTCCGCTTTGGCTTTTAAAGTATTTACCGAACATGCCCGCCTGTCATATCTCCATCCTTTTTGATCTGCGCGGGCTTAACAACACGATTACGACCGGAGCATCAGGTGGTTTGCAGGCGGTCGGTGAGGCTCTGCGCATTATCCAGCGAGGTGACGCGGATCTCATGGTCGCCGGCGGCGCCGAATCAAAGATCAACCCTGTGGGTCTTTCAGAGTACAAGATGCTGGGGGCTTTCTCCGCTGGCTTTGACGGTGATCCTAAAAAAAGCTATAGGCCTTTTTACTCCGATTCCAATGGTTTTGTCGTTGGTGAGGGTTCGGGGTTTTTGGTGCTGGAAGAACTTGAGCATGCCAAT
>CAZAPB010000137.1:0-3763 GCA_964486835.1 uncultured Planctomycetia bacterium | reverse complement strand
AGATCAAAAGCGGATTGAAAGAGGGGGAATCCGTGGCTACCGACGGGAATTTTTTCATCGATTCGGAGAGCCGTTTGCAAGACTCTATCGCCCAAGGAGCCCGTGAGCATGAGGGCCACAACACATGATCACGCGTATTATCGAATTTTCAGCCAAGAACAAGGTATTTGTGCTGGCGGCGGTGCTTATTGCGGTCGCCTGCGCGTTTCAAGCAATGAAAAACGTGCCGCTGGATGCGATACCCGATCTCTCCGATACACAGGTGATCGTTTATTCGCGTTGGGACCGCAGTCCTGACGTTATCGAAGATCAGGTAACCTATCCTATCGTCAGCGCGCTATTGGGCGCTCCCAAGGTCAAAGATGTGCGCGCTTTTTCGGATTTTGGATTCTCTTATGTTTACGTCATCTTTGAGGACGGGACCGATATTTACTGGGCACGTTCGCGTGTGCTTGAGTATCTGAACAAAATATTGCCCAATCTTCCGCAGGGCGTAAAGACTGAGCTTGGGCCTGACGCTACGGGTGTGGGTTGGGTCTATCAATACGCGCTCGTGGACAAAAGCGCAAAGAGGAGCCTTACGTCGTTGCGCGGCTACCAGGACTGGACGCTTCGTTATCAGCTTCAGTCTGTGCCGGGCGTCGCGGAGGTCGCCTCGATCGGCGGATTCCAAAAAGAATACCAGGTCATTGTTGATCCCGCGAAATTGGCGCTGCACGCTGTTACGATTTCGGATGTTGCCCGCTCGGTCAAAGAATCCAATGCTGAAAGCGGCGGGCGGCTTTTGGAGATATCCGGGTTTGAACACATGGTGCGGTTCCGGGGCTATATGAAGTCCATGCAAGACATTGAGAACTCGGTTATCATGGCCGGGGATAAAAAAATTCGTGTCAAGGATGTGGCCGCGGTGTCGGAAGGGCCTCAGATACGCCGCGGAATTTCCGACCTGGACGGACTTGGCAACACTGTTGGCGGTATCGTGGTCATGCGTTCCGGCGAGAACGCTCTCAATGTTATCGGCAATGTCAAACAGCGCATCGAAGAACTGCGCCCTTATCTGCCGGCGGGAGTGGAGATCATCCAGACTTATGACCGCTCCGATCTGATCCGGCGCTCGATCGCTACGCTCAAGCGCCAGCTTATCGAAGAGCTTGTCATTGTCAGCATCATCATCCTTATTTTTTTATGGCATATTCCTTCGGCGATCGTGCCGATCGTCACGATCCCAGTTTCGGTAATGCTGGCATTCATTCCGATGGCTTTTATGGGGATCACCACCAATATTATGTCACTTGCCGGCATCGCTATTTCTATCGGTGTGCTAGTCGATGGAGCGATCGTTGAAGTGGAAAATGCCTACAAAAAACTTGAAGAATGGCAATCGGGCGGCCGAAAAGGGGACTATCACGCGGTACGTTTGGAAGCGCTTAAAGAGGTCGGGCCTTCGGTATTTTTTTCACTGTTGGTGATCGCGGTGGCGTTTCTGCCTATCTTTGCGCTGGTCAGTCAGGAAGGCCGCTTGTTCAGGCCGCTGGCTTTTAGTAAAAATCTGGCAATGGCCATTGCGGCGGTGCTGGCGATCACGCTGGATCCGGCACTACGTATGTTCTTTACCCGCATGGATCCTTTTAGTTTCCGTCCCCGTTGGCTGGCGCGCGCCGCCGACGCGGTTCTGGTAGGCAAATACTATTCCGAGGACCGGCATCCGGTAAGCCGTGTCCTTCACAGGCTCTATGAGCCGCCAGCGCGGCTGGCATTGCGTCATCCCAAGATAGTGATCGCGGCGGCTTTGGCTATTTTCTTGAGCTGTATTCCCGTCTATTTCAAACTGGGGTCTGAGTTCATGCCGCCGTTGAACGAGGGTACTATTCTTTATATGCCGACGACACTCCCGGGTATTTCATCGGCTGAAGCGGAAAAGCTTTTGCAGGCCCAGGACAAGCTATTGAAGAGTTTTCCCGAAGTCGAGAGCGTGCATGGAAAAGCCGGGCGCGCCGAGACTTCGACAGACCCGGCGCCTCTTTCGATGATGGAAACGGTTATCGTGCTCAAACCGGAAAACCAGTGGCGTCATGTGCGGCGCTGGTATTCGGATCTGCCTGAATTTATTCATGGACCTTTCCGGCATATTTGGCCCGATAGGATCAGCTATGAGCAACTGGTCAGCGATATGGACGCGGCCATGCGTTTTCCGGGAAGCAGTAATGCCTGGACCATGCCGATCAAGAACCGCATTGACATGTTGAGTACCGGTATTAAAACACCGGTCGGGGTCAAAATATACGGCGATGATCTACGGGAAATAGAGAAGATCGGGCTTGAGATCGAAAAAAACCTAAAAGGCATTAAAGGGGCGCGCAGTATTTTTGCCGAAAGGGTGTCCGGCGGCTATTTTCTGGATTTTGACCTCAAAAGAGAGAAGCTGGCACAGTATGGTCTTACGGTAGGGGAGGCAGAGGAGCTGTTAATGACAGCTATTGGCGGACAGGAGGTCTCGACGGCGATAGAGGGGAGAGAACGTTACCCGGTACAGGTCCGGTACGGACGAGACTTTCGAAACAGTCCGGAAGCTCTCAAGGAGATGCTAATTCGTACTCCATCCGGGGCACAAGTAACCGTGGAAAGTATTGCCGATGTCCGAACGGTCCAGGGGCCTGCCATGATCCGCGATGAGAACGGCCGGCTGGCGGGTTACGTGTATATCGATGTAGCCGGCAGAGACGTGGGAAGTTTTGTCAATGAGGCAAAGAAGATCATTGCCGAAAAAGTGCGCGTTCCCGAGAAGTATTCCCTCCAGTGGAGCGGTCAATACGAGAACATGGTGCGCGTCAAAAAAAGGCTTACGGTGGTTGTCCCTCTGACAATTCTTTTGATCACATTGCTGCTTTATATGAACACAAAATCCTGGGTCAAGACGGGGATCGTGCTTTTGGCTTTCCCGTTCTCCCTGGTAGGCGCTGTATGGTTTATGTATATTCTGGGTTATAACATTTCTATTGCGGCATGGGTCGGGATGATCGCGCTTATGGGTCTGGACGCGGAAACGGGTGTGTTCATGCTTTTGTATCTGGACATCGCTTACAAGGATGCTGTAAAAAACAATAAGATGTCGACGCGCCGTGATCTTGAAGAGGCGGTCATTCATGGCGCTGTTAAAAGGATGCGCCCGAAGATGATGACCGTGATGGCGGCGATGTTAGGGCTCTTGCCGATCATGTGGTCGATGGGCGCCGGGGCCGATATGATGAAGAGGATAGCGGCGCCGATGATCGGCGGGCTTTTAACGAGCTTTTTGATGGAGCTGATAATCTACCCTCCGATTTATGAGCTTTGGAAATGGCACTGCGAGGTAAAGCATAAGTTTTCAGCCTCTACGCATTGAACCTTGGGAGCAGCATAGACGCCAGTTTGCCTGTAAGGTGGGTATAGGGTAGAATACCGCCATGGAATCAATAATGAATAAGCGTTCTATCCTGATAGCGGATGATGAGTTCGACTCTATTTCCGAGCTGAAAGCTCGGCTGGATACGGCGGGGTATGATATTCATATCGCGCGCGACGGGTATACGGCACTTTCCAAGGCTTGTGTCCTGGCTCCAGACCTGATTCTTTTGGATCTGACGATTTCGGGCCTTCGCGGCATAGAGGTTAAAAATCGCTTAAACCATGGGTCTACCACTTTTGACATTCCCGTGATCTTCATGGCCGACAATGCCACCAGCGATGAGAAGATCCAAGGTTTCAACATCAAAGCCGATGATGT
>CAZAPB010000136.1:0-3774 GCA_964486835.1 uncultured Planctomycetia bacterium | reverse complement strand
CCCGGTATGGATTATCGGCGAGGCATGAAGAAGGCGGTCCAGTGGTGTTTTGACCGGGATTTATTGACAAGGTAGTAGATATTCTGACCGGTTGGCAAAGGAATATTATGAAGATGGCACGTTGCACATAGAAGGCAGTTTTAGCAATGGCAATTGTAATGGTGTCTGGAAATATTATAGAGAAGGCGGTCTTGCCCAAGAGCGGGTGTATGAGAACGGAAAGATTACAAAATAAAATATAGACCGGACAACACCCTCCGGAGGGGAAACATTAGATGGTATTGCTTCCCTAAATACTGCGCGGATGACGTCGTCTGCCACACCGCGACAGAAGCGTCGCGACATGTCGCCGAGCGCTTTAATCTTTTACGCATATTTAGACACTTTTGTATGATTTACCGGACTCATTTACCGGACTGAGAGCCCGGCATGCGGTATGACGGTATGGAAAATTGGTGTCATTATTTGTTATTAAGAGGAGGCGAGCCATCCAGGTATACAGTTTATGCCTAGCTCCAGCCTTGGAAACTAACAATTCCAGAACTAACGTATGTCAGAAAGGCCTTTTGGGAAGGGTAGGGTAAATAAACTAACTATGTACTTATTGATGATTTTGGACTGTGATTTTGGGTTGAGTCCGGTAAACTGGCGTTACAGTCTAGATTCCTTGACTCCCTTCGGTCGCTCGGAATGACAGCTTAGTTATGATCTCACAGCTCACTATTCAAAACTTCGGCCTTATCGACCGCCTCTCTCTTGAGTTCGGGGGTGATCTAAATGTACTCACCGGCGAGACGGGCGCGGGCAAGTCGATTCTTATCGGCGCTCTGCGGTATGCTCTCGGTGAGAGGTTTGACGCCGACCAGATGCGTGATCCAAAAATTCCGTGTATTGTGGAGCTGGTTTGCGAACTTTCAAAAGAATTGGTCAGTGAGAACGAGAGTTTTAAAGAATTTCTCGAGGGTGATGACCGGCAAATTATCATCAACCGTACGTATACGCCGGAAGGTAAGAATAAGATCAAGCTCAACGGCTTTTCCCTGACACTCGGTCAACTCAAATCAGTCGGCGATTTGCTTGTTGATTTTCACGGGCCTAATGACCACCAGATGCTGCTTGCGCCGGAATCTCATATAAAAATCTTAGACAGGCTTTGCGGCTTAATCAAGCCTCTGAAAGAAGCCTATACGGTTTCCTATGAAGAATATAAGAAAATTGAACGCTCGCTTGAGGAAATCAAAGAAGGGGCTCTTTCCAGAGAGCGTGAACTCGATTTGTTGGGCCATCAGATAAAAGAACTTGAACGCGTAAGCCTCGAGAGGAAAAAATACGAAGAGACTTTAGAAAAAGAGACGCAATTGAAGAATCGAGAGAAGCTTTACGAAAGCGTCCGCTCCATGATAGGGATATTTGAAAACGAGGAAAATGGTATAGGCGAGATGGTCTCAAAGGCATTTCCTTTTATGCGCTCTTTGTCCGCCATCGATAAGAATGCGGCGTCTCTGGAAGCGAAGCTAGAAAATTTTCAGTCGCTGTCAGATGAGATATTGTCAGATTTGCGAAGGTATGAAGAGGGGCTTTCCTTTGAACCGGATGAAGCTCGTGAACTGGCCAGACGCTGCGACGCGTATCACGATATCCTGCGAAAATACGGCCCTGTGATTGAGGATGCCGCCTCATTTTATAAAAAATCCAAGGACCGCCATAATTTTCTTATCAACTTAGAACACAATGATGGGACTTTGCGTGTGAATTTAAAGAAGGTCGAAAAAACCCTGAAGGAAACAGCCGATAAAATCAGCAAGGAAAGACAGAAAGCCGCCCGGTCTCTGGCCAAGACAATTGAGAGCGAGTTAAAGGACCTTGGGATTTTGCATGTGCGGTTTGAGTGCCGCGTAAGCCCGGCAACGCTAAAAAGTGACGGCGCAGACGATGTGATGTTTTTTATCAGCCCCAATCTGGGGGAAGAATTAAAGCCGCTGGCAGAAATTGTCTCATCCGGTGAAGCCGCGCGTGTCATGCTGGCTCTCAAGAAATCTTTGACAAAAGTTGACCCGATTCCTGTCCTGATATTTGATGAGATTGACGCTCAGATCGGGGGCAGGCTGGGGAGCATTATTGGTACAAAGCTTTGTGCGCTTGCGGCCGACAGGCAGGTTATATTGGTTACTCATCTTCCGCAGATTGCCAGTTTTGCCGGCCGGCATTTTAAAGTTTCGAAAAAGACGTCGGGTGGCCGCACACTGACGACCGTGGATCTTCTGGACAGGGCCGGCCGCGTCAAAGAGATGGCACAGATGATGAGCGGAGAAAAAGAGAGCGGAATATCGTTGATTCATGCTGAAGAGATGCTTGCGAAGGCAGGACGTCTCAAATAAATTTTTCTTACAAAAGATTTCAGCAGACTCTTACATAGTGTTGCTTCCCTAAATACTGCGCGGATGACGTTGTCTGCCACACCGCGATAGAAGCGTCGCGACAAGCCGTCGAGCGCTTTAATTTTTTACGCATATTTAGACACTTTTGTGTGAATAGTGTAAAATAACTCACTCAATTGGTTTGCACTTACCAGCACAAGGAAGAAATATCTAATGTCTGAAATCAAAGCGTTTCGTGGTTGGCGATATAATCCGGCCAAAAATAGTGATCTCTCCAAAGTATTGGCTCCGCCGTATGATATTATTTCCTCGGGTCAGCAGAAGAAACTTTATGAGGATAATCCGCATAACGTCATCCGTCTGGAACTGGGTAAGGATGAGTCTGACGACAGCTCGGCCGACAACAAGTATTCACGCGCTGCCGCCTATTTGAAGGAATGGAAAAATTTGTCTGTCCTGATCCATGAGGAAAAGCCCGCGTTGTATGTTTACAGGCAGGATTACCTGGAGGAAGGCAAGAACAAGAGCCGCATCGGATTTCTGTCTCTGATGAAGATCGACGAGAAGTCGGTGCTCAAGCATGAGAACACGCTGGCCGCCCCCAAAGAGGACCGCCTGAAGCTTTTGCGCAGTACGCGCACCAATCTGAGCCCTATCTTTGGACTTTTTGAGGACAAAAAAAAGACAGTGAATACCCAGCTTAAAAAAGCGACCAAGCTCCGTCCGTTTGCGGATGTCACCCTTGAGGGGGTGCGCCACCGTCTTTTTATCGAGACGCGCCCGCAAGTGATAGCGGCGATCGCCAAGGCAATGAAACCCAAAAAGATGTATATCGCCGATGGCCACCACCGTTTTGAGACTGCCTGCAATTTTAAGAAAGAGGCGCGTCAGCTTCATGGCGCAGGTTATGTGATGACGTATTTTGCCGACTGCTACAACAATCCGTTCAAGATATTTCCCACGCATCGTTTGATCAAGAGCGAGGATTTTAAAAACTGGGACAAGCTCGCGCACCGGGGGACGCTGGAAAAGGCCAAGGATCTGGAGACGCTTTTGTCCCGTATCGAGGATTACCGGGAGGATGTCAAGGGCAAGCCTTATGAGTTCGGTTTTTATACCAAAAAGTATGGTTATTATCTTTTCAGGATGAACAAAAAGTTTTCCGGGGTTGTTAAGAATAACCCGGTGGATCGTCTGGACGTGGCTGTTCTGCATAAGTTCGTCATCACGCCTTGTTTCGGTATTCAAAAGATCGAAAAGTCCGAGGCCATCGATTTTACACGCGACCCCAAAGAGGCGGTCGACAGGGTCGATGACGGTATTTTTGAAGCGGCGATCTTTCTGAGGCCGACTTCTTTGAAAGAAATGATTCTGGCTTCGAAAAAAGGCCTTAAGA
>CAZAPB010000135.1:0-3827 GCA_964486835.1 uncultured Planctomycetia bacterium | reverse complement strand
ACCTATCCGTTGTGGTCCAAAACGATATCTGTATGCCTACGCCGTGCGCGACATCAGCGGTCTGGATGAGTGTGGGTTTGGAGGCTAAGCGGGCACCGGCGGCTTTTGCGGCTTTCCAGCGGTCTACCAGGGATTTATAAGTCGTGATCGCTTTCTTAAATTTATCAGAATTCTTGATTTTCTCATACCGTCTCATATCAGCATTAAATCGATCTATTCCCTTCTTTGTCACATTTCTATCATCGCGACAATAAACACAAATAGCCTTAAAATGATCAGGCTCAGCTGATACAACATCAGCTAATGAAAATTCCCCAGAGATACAATATTTTCCCAAATCTCTAGTAAACTCTCGCAGAGCATAAAATTTTCTCATCGCAGCCGCAGTAGGCTTGAGTATGTCTTTAATAAAAAAATTGAAAATAGTGCTCCGCTGAGCCTGTATACGGCCATAAAGCCATTTAACTTCAGAGTCCATCTCACCCTCGGGGAGATCGACGTTGATAAGCGCCTGCATGATACGCTCTTTATAGACAGAGGCTTCCAACCCTTCGGCCGGGATCAGCTCGTAGAGCAGGGGCATTAAAATATCGGCTTGAGTCTCGGCAAAAGTTCTGCCCGAAGCTAATTTTTGGGCAATAGAAGACACGTTGGCGGTCGACAGGCCTGCCTCAATTAATAAAGCTTCGATATCTTTTTGGTCTACGGCTCTCCATTTAATTTTGACCTTTGCCGGCGTTACCTTTGGCTTGGCCACTTCCTGTAGCTTTAGTTCCGGCTGTGGCCCTACTTCAACGGCTGGCTTCCGGCGCTTGTTGAGTTCCGCGGCAAGGTCATTTATTTTTTGAGCCTGGGCAATCGGATCTTCTACCTGCTTCACCGGTGGTAATGTTTCTCCGCCTGCGTAATCAAACTTTGAAATAGCTTCATCAGATAGGTCGGCGACTATATTTACCAAAATTCCTTCCTTGAAAGATAATCGGGTCATCTCTGTAGAAAGTTCATGGGCTTGATCTAAATCATCTTTTTTATGCTCACGCTCGTATTCATCCATCAACCAACCAACTAGATCCGAGTAAACGGAGATGAGGCAATAGTCTTCGGCGAATTTGAGCTCTTTTTGCAGCTGGTCGCTAACTTTGGGGGCTGTGTTCAAGTCCTTGAGACTTTTAACGTGAGTGACTATTTCCAAGACCGCTTTCTTGAGATCTTTCTGGTCAGAGCCAGCGGGAACGGATATTTCAAGTGGCTCGATGACGGTGTTGATTCCGGTAAGGCTAATGCTGTAAGAATCTTTTTTGGTCTCTGGGGATGATTCTTTGAACGATATCTCTATGCCTACGCCGTGAGCCACCTCGACGGTTTGGATGGGCGTGGGCTGGGAGGCTAGCTTCGCCGCAGCTTTTGCTGAAATTACCGGTCCCCAGTTATGCCATGCATCCCACCATTTTTTTGTTTTAAGAGTTTGGCTTTGATAATTATGAGAAAGAACCAATAAATGAATAGGTTTCTCACTGCCTGCTAACACATTATTATATACGCCTCTTAGTTCCTTCATATATTCGGCCATAAACGGTCCATCGTCGAACCCAATGAGAAATACATAGCGTCCTTCAGTCAGCGCTTGGCTTAATTGCGCGATATGCTTCTTGAAATTCTCCGGAGAATGTTCATCGCCAAACCATTCGCTCATATCCTGCACTAGTGGTTCGCGATCAGAAAAAAAATAATCATACGTGCTTCGGATAAGATCTACCAATCGGCGCTGTTCTGAAATGGGCACATCATTAATCAAAATGGCTGATCTTTTCGTCAGAAATCCTACATCTTTCTTTGCCAGCTGCCCAAATAAACGCATATCACTTTCGCTCATGCCAGACCGCCCTGCCAACTTCGCCGCCGCCAAAGAAGGATCACTAGATGGCCGGGGCTCCACCACCGCCCTTTGGTCCCTGTTTCTTCTCGCTAGTTCTTCCGCCGGCCGGTTGTTTTCCTCCACCAGATCCGTAGACAAAACCCCCCAGCGGTGGATGAAATCCCAACCGGCGGCACGGGTAACGCCCATAGTATGACTTTGAATAGGCTTGGCTGGTAGCAGGCTTACGTCTTGGCTTAGAAGAAGATCCTCATAGCGTTTTTGGTTTGTTTCCTGCAAGGTCTGAGGGGTCAGGCAGATATACGAAATGTTTTTTTGCCGTAGAAGGTATTTAAGGTTGGGGCTATGATACCCTCCGCTGATAAGAATGGCTTTAGTTTGGCTGTCCTGGTCCATTCTTTGAATAGAGTTTTGAATAAACTTCTGGTCCCTCTGATAAGTCAGCTCGTAGAACTCTTCGCATTTTTGAATGAAGTCCTCATATCTGTTCTCCAAAAACAGCGCCTTGTCATAGCCGCTCCTGAAGCTCATGATCTTTTTGTTCAAGAAGCCTGTCATGCGGGTGATATCAAATTCCTCTTTGTCTTTTTGGTATTCTTTGAAAGCGTCGGGAGTGAGCTTTAGAAAAAAGAGCTCTTTGAGGGCCTCAAGGTTCTTTGAGACCTTGATGAGGCTTTCCTCATCGGGATTGACGCTAAGGGTATTAAAGATCTGCTTCTCAAGTTCCTTTTGTTCCTCAAGCAGAGCGATCGCCCGGATATCCTTGGATTTATTTAGATAAGCAAAATATTTAAAGAGCTCCGGGTAAAAAGCCTCTTTGCCGTTTAGTTTCTCCCGGAGAAGACAGAAAAAAGCTTTTTGGACCTGGTCGTCACGGTGAGAGCTCTTGTTCGCGGGGTGGTTCTGGTTCTGGGCGATCTCGAGATCTTTTCTGTCCTCCTGGGACAGCGACGCAAAAGCCGATAACTGCTGTATGCTCGCTTTTTGAAAATCAATACTGGCTTCAAGTTCCTTAAGCTTATTGAGAGCCTTAAGGTGCGGGTAAGCCTCAAGGGAAAGGCTGTGCTTTTTTGCCTCCGCGGCCAGGACATCAAAATATTCGGTCAGGGACAGCTCCGCTTTTTTGTATTTTTGGGATTTCTGATCAAAGGACAAAAGAAGCGGGTTATAGATCTTCTGCTTCAGGATAGCGGCCGTGCCCTGGACGCGTGCCAGATACTCCTGGAACTGCTCTCTTTGTTTAGCGACCGACTTATAAACCTCCAGGGATCTGGTATACAGATCAATATCCTCGACCCCCCAGGGGATAAAATCGCGCTCCGAGGTAAGATCAAGGTATTCGGTGGCTTGGAGCTCTCCTTTGACTAAATAGGAGTTAGCCACCTGTTTTCTTTTTTCAAGAGAGGAATACTGCCTTAAAAACGTAAGCGATTCATTGCCATAGCCCGCTTCGAGAAATACGTAAGGTCTAGCGTTAAGCGTTAAGCGGTAAGCGTTAGAATTCCCATCGCCTTTTAACGCTTGACGCTTAACGCTTGACGCTGAACCTAACGCTTGACGCTTAACGCTTAACGCTGATTCAACCGCTTGACGCTTGACGCTTGACGCTAACTCAGACGCTTGGCTTTTATCGCTTAATAATATATCCAACAACCTTGCTTCATTGAGCTGGCATGAATTGTTGGTGTGCGCGTCCTGGATGAGGATGAAAACACGATCAGCGTTAGGCGGTAAGCGGTAAGCGTTAGGATCCTTATCGCCTTTTACCGCTTGACGCTTAACGCTTAACGCTGACCAGGCGTCTTCAATCGTGGCGATTGATTTGGGAATAGGCGGCAGGATTTTTTTGGCCCACTCCATGTCGCTCTGCCTCTTCTTTTCGCCACTAAACTGGCCGGTGACATCAATTTTGAGCGCTTCTGGCAGAGCATAAGAAAACTCTTGAAATACT
>CAZAPB010000134.1:0-3923 GCA_964486835.1 uncultured Planctomycetia bacterium | reverse complement strand
ATATGGACATATGAGTAGGGAGCTAGTCATCCGTATGACCTATCTCTGAAAATAGGCTTGGTGAAAAAAAAAGTCTTCCTTCAACGGAACGCTCCATCGAACCTTCTTGGATAAGAGCCGATCCCCGATAGCCCTGATGCTTGTTCATGACTTCCAGCAGATAATCATTCACGGAGAGTGTTTCTTGGGAGACCGCAAAAGATGGGGCCGCGGCTCCAAACAACAATAGAGTACCGGATAATACCACCGCAAGCTTTGTGCCCCACCTTTTTTTTATTCTATTCATTTTTTTTACCACCGGCCCGCTTATCTGTATTTTTTAAAACTTTATCGATCATCGCCAAGTAAGAAGCTCGTTCTTCGGCTGTGAGCGAACTAAATAGCTGAATAATGCCTTTGCGCTTATCCCTATATATTTGCGTGTAAATCCTCTTGCCCTTTTTTGTCATAAATACATAAACCGTGCGCCTATCGTTCTCGCCGTGATTTCTTTGAACTAAGTTTTCTTTTACCATTCTGTCTACAAGGGCTGTGGCAGATGAGAACTTTAGCCCCGTATTAGACGCGATGTTTGTCATCATTGATCTCTCTTCGAGATCCAGCAGATCCAAAACCCCAAGCATGGGGATGGAAATAACTCCCTTGGTCAAGTAGTAGCTCTCATATTTGAGGATTTCTTTGATCAGCCTGGGAAAGCGCTCAATCAAGCGGTTCCCAAACTCTCTGGGAGATAGTTGCTTCATTTCTTATTTATTTCCAATATATAATATTTCATAATGTGAAATAATATCCAAAATCAGCCCTATTGTCAATAAGCATTTAGGTGACGCAACTGATAAATAATTGAAGTCCATCGCCTAGCAGTCTGCTAGAGATCTCTTTTCACAGTCTCATGGCCCTTTTAAATCAAAGCTCCTTTAGCCGTCCAAGGATAGCGTGACAAAAACTCGTAGAATTGGAATGCGAATCGACAATCAACTATTTTGTGGAATGCTCCCCTCTTATGTTTGTAGGTTAAAAAGTTCTTGATAGCTCTGCTTTAGGTCCTTTGAGTGACACCTTTGTGTCTTTGTCGATCATTGTCGAACACCCCGAAAACATCAGCATCACGAGAACACCTTGAATCAGAATCACGATTGTAAGTCCGCAGCTATACATTTATGAATCCCTCCGGCGGACTCTCGTCTTGGATAGAACCTCTGGGATTTCCTCCTCGCAATGAAGTGGGAATTCTGTCAACCGCCTAAAAGAGGCTTCTTCGCTGGATTGACTCGTATCGCTCTCACGGGCCTGACGGGGCAAACATTCTGGCAGATAGAGCAACCAATACAGGCTTTATGCATCACAACGGGTTTTAACAGCTTTCTTCCGTTAACTATTTCCTCTACAGTCTTAATCGCTTTATCCGGTACCGGGCAGTGCTCCTCGCACACAAGACATTCTTTCCCCTCAGCCCAGGGCAGACAGAGAGTCTTATCGATTTGAACTTTGCCCATTACCGTTTTTTGCTTCAACGCCAGGGGAAGATTCGCGATAGCACCCGTCGGACACACCTGCCCGCAAAGAGAACAATTGTATTCGCAGTAACCTATCTCAGGCACAAGCCGCGGCGTCCAAATCCCCTCGATGCCTGATTCCATCATGACGGGCTGAAGCCCGTTGGTGACGCAGACCTTCATGCAGTTGCCGCAGCGGATGCAGCGGTCGACAAAAGCGCTTTCCTGCAAAGCCCCCGGGGGACGTATCACGCCGTTAATCCGGTTATTTGGCTCGATGAGCTTAGATGCCGCGCCGACATTCTTAGCCCCGACAAAAAATAGAGATGATGCCATCAAAAAAAGAAAATTTCCCCGCGAAATATTTCCTGAGGCTTTCACTTGAACTTTCTCTTCTTTTACCCGGGGCCGGCGCCACGCAAAGGTAGTGCCTCTTTTTGGACAATCATATACACAGTCCATACAAAGAATGCATTCGCCTTTGGCGTAACTTTGGTCAGTCAGGATGGCGTCCATGCGGCATTTTTTCTGGCACAAGAGACAGCCGGAACAATCCGTAACCTTGCGCTCAAGCAGGGCGGGTTTTGAAAAAAGCGCGTAAATACCCCCTAAAGGACAAAGCGCGCGGCACCACGCTCTCGAAAGATAAAGGCCGGCGGCCACGATCAAGACGAAGAACAATAAAATGAGCGCCGAATTCGAGTACGTGTGAATACTCACACCTAATAATGAATTTTTTAATTCCCGATAAAGGTCATAGAACCAGCTATCATGCAAATTAAAGCTTTGTATGGACCAGGCAAAAAATTTGTCCGCCGACCAAGTCACTGAAGGAATAAGATTTAACGAGACAAAACGGGCGATGATCACGAGCGGGTCAAGCACCCAGGCGATCTGTAAGCCCGCTAGAGCGGCCAAAGCGATCAGGATCAGAGCATAAAACTTTATTTTCCTTATCTTTTCATTGGTTTTACCTTTTACCTGTCTGTCTTTGCTCCGAAACGCACCGGCCCAGTCGTTGAATGTTCCCAGCGGGCAGACCCAGCCGCAAAAAAATCTCCCAAGCACTAAAGTCGCCGCTAAGAGCCCTAAGCATACTCCTATTCCCGGCAGAAGCACCCTTTCGCTTAATGAAGTAAAAAATACACTCAGCGGGTCGCATTTAAATATAACAGAGGGCGCTATCCCGCCTTTTAACGGATACGTCGTCGACCACAGGATATAGACAAAAAGGAAGAAGAACAGGAACTGTGAGGCCCTGCGGAAGCAGACCAGCGTTTTCATAGATTTATTTCTTTCTTTAGTCATAAAGGTAACACCGTCATTGCCAGGAGCGCAGCGACGCTGCGCCCGCCAAGGCTTTGTGGCGGGAAGCAATCTCCTTGCGCAAAAGGTTTATAGTGCTGACGTAAGAAGGAGATTGCCGCGTCCGCCTTTGGCGGACTCGCAATGACGGCCGTGAATTCATTAACCAATTTTATGAATCGCCGCTCTGGAAATATCAGCGCTTCCGAATTTACGATTTACCGCCTCTTCAATGTAAGGAATCGACATCGGATCCTGCTTAACCAGCGAACAAGCATACGCGTCGGTAAGCGTCGGATCCGTCCCTACGATAACCTTATTTAGAGTAATGACGTCATCAAGGCTCCCGCCGCTGGGGCCGTTGCGCGTCAGTACACGCGTTGCGTCGATAACCGTAAGATCAGGGCTGATAAAATCCGTCAGATCCACGAGTTTTCGGCCGATGCCGTTGTGCATCTGACCGCGCGTGCCACTGCAGACTCCCATGAGATTTTTCATTGAAAGCGTCAGATTGGCCAGACGGTGATGTTTTAAAACAGGCACATTAATAAATGTGTCACACGCAACCGCGTCCCTCAAGATCGGCCAACCTTCCATGGGACTTTCGTAGGCAAATTTGGCTTTGACCACATTCCAATGATCGGCAAAATACACATGCGCCCCCTTGGACTTCGCCGCCTCTTCGATACCGCTGTTGGCGTAGACCCGCCTTTCTTCGTTACAAGGAATATCAAACACATTAACCCGCTTGGCACCGGCTTTATAGCACATATCGACTAATGCCGCGACTACCTGGGGATCGGTGTTGCCCGCCTGAGCCGGATTTCTGTCCCATGCCATATTGGGCTTGATCACAACAACGCTGTCCTTTTTTACAAATCTTCCCATCCCGCCCATCGCCGCCACCGCCTTGACGGTATTTTCATAAGAATCCTTGCCTTCGCACACCACCAAGTCATGATCGCCCTTAATGTTCTTTTTAGGACGTCCCGTCGAATCGACGGACTTGGCAAAGGCCATTTTAAGAAATTTATTTTCCGCGACAAAAATCGCCAGTCCCCCAAGCATGGTGGATATTCCAAAGGACGTCGCCAAAAACCGGACTGCTTACACCCCGATCGA
>CAZAPB010000133.1:1012-3961 GCA_964486835.1 uncultured Planctomycetia bacterium | reverse complement strand
TTCTTCCTTCTTCCTGCCCTCAGTCCCGCCTGGATCGGCGTCCTCCGCCATATCGTCCATGTCCAAAGCCTCAGGGCCGCCCGGATCGTCTTCATCCGCATTGTTCTCGGCGAAATAAGAAACATAGTTAATCAAGTCCTTCAACAAATAAGTCTCTTTCTTCTCATCGCTTATTGTCTTCCAATTCTGTGATACGAATTGCAGCCAGGTTTTTAAAAATAAGGGCCATCTGCCTGGGGACTTGTTTTCTAAAACAACATAAATATCAGGGACTGGAACCATCTGAAGGAAATATTTAATATTTTGGTCCTCAAGATCCGGAAAGTCGGTAAAAAATTCTTCAACTTTTTTATCAGGATTGTAGTCAATCCCACCATCATCGGCCCGCCTCATGAGTACGGGCACGCGTCCTTGTCCTTCTTTATCTTTATTGGAGAGCATAAGTTCTATCGCCTTGTCCCTTTCTTCCTTTTCTTTCTTTTTCTTTTCTAGCTCTTCTAAAAATTTCCCGAAATCCGCTAGCACCTGGGCCGGTGTCAGCTCCGACAATAATTTACCGCCTGTCAACGAAGCGTGCTTTTTAGCATAAGAAACAGCGTGATCTATAAGATCCCGGTAGTTTACTTTTTTCATATCCGTAGAGGGCAAATTCGTATCGGCGTACTTCATCCACGACAAAAGATAGGCATGCCACTGGTCGGCCGCCGACCGGCCCCCACTCACCCGAATTTCGACGGGAATTTTGTCTTTGAAAAGAAGATCCGATAAGAGTTCCTCGCCCTTCTTTCGTATCAGCTCAAAAAAATCCTCGGCGTTTTTATCGGGGTTGCACCTTACTTGCCTATTTCCGGACATACCTGCCACTGCCAAAAGAATACGCTCTTCCTCCAGGACCTTCATAGCGGCCTCTGCCTTCGCCTCTCTCTCTGGCTAACACATAATCTCCAATTCCGAGGACCATCTCGTCGAGATCGATAAGAACCAAATCCGCCGCAGCTTTTGGCTGTCCATCAGAACCGATGGCATGTTTGGCGGCGTAATGATAGGCATAACTGATCATATCTGGCACTGTGAGTCTTTCTTTTAGCCCCGGTGGCATCTCGCCCATCTCACTCCTAAGAAACTCGAGCCACGAAGATAGAAAATCAAACCATTTTTCAGAAGTTTCGGTTTCAAGAATATTTGTGCGTTCGGGATAAACAAAAAAATCCGAAAGCCAGAGCCTTAGATCATCAGGTCCCAATGCCTCAAATAAGTCATTTATATTTTTTTTATCATTCAATACGATCAAAATTTTATCCGAAGGAGGCTCTTTTTGCTCAACCAGTATGCCCTTCGTCAATAGATCATCCTTTATCAGGCTTAGCGTCGATCGCACCTGCGCCTGTCGAGGCATGGCTATCGCCTTATCCGTCAATAGGGCCGGATTTCCGGTAAAATGAGCAAGATCCACCATGGCCCAATCGACCACCTCTTTGCCATCCGCATTTATTTTCTTAGGGGCGTCTGCCAGTCGTTTTTTCACGATCTCGACTTCATCGGCGTATAGACCGCCCCGAGAGGCAAAACCGGCCACGCCAAGATATTCGCGGACAGCGGAATCCCCCCGGAGTTCGCGCAACATTTCCCTGGCTCTCCAGTCGGTCAAGCCCTCACGCAATGTCTTTTCCTGATAATCAGCCCATAAATGCTGACTTTCATGAAGCAGGAGTCCCAAAAGCTGATTTTCCGTGACCTCTTTATCCGCAGGCAAAAGAACCACTCCCGCGCCCCACAGAGCGATTTCTTTGACATTTTTCCTTACTGACTCAAAGCGGATGCGACCGCGCTCATCCGGCACCGCCACCTTGAGCTGGTCCCATTGGCTTTCGTGAATGGGCATAATTTGTTTATTAAGAATAGGCGCGTTTCTTAAAAAACGAGCTTCCTCTCTCCAGTGGGCTTCAAGCTCAGTGTTACCGGCCAATTTTGCCTCTTCAGCAAGCTCTTCCGCTTTTTTTCTGGCGGCCGCGACAGTCTCATTGACTTTATCCTGGGCGGCGGCAATGGCATTGAGATAATTTTTATTTTTTGACCGAAAAGTGACGTCCTGTAATTTATAGCTTCTTGCCAACGTCATAAAATCCGCCCGGATCTCCTGGAGAATCCTGGTTGGGTACTGCTTCTGGTCCTGAATAACCCTCATCGCCCTTCCAAGACCCTCTTCGATGTCATAATTATAGTTATCCTTTAACCATTCGCTGACTTCCAACGGCGTTTCTCGGCGCGCTAGGGCGTCTTGCATGACTATTACCCCAAGTTCTTCGGCGGCACTCTGCTCGATCCGTCTCCGAATTTCGTCGGGATCGGTATCCGCGGCAAAATATTGAATGGTTTTCCCGGGTTTATAGGACACGGCCGGGTCATTGGAATCATCGGGAAGCGCTCTGGCATAGATCCCATGACCCGCGACCACATCGACCATCAAAAGATTGCCGCTAACCTGCATGGAATACTTGATTTTTTTATCCTGGGCGTTTTGGGCGATCGCCTGCCATTCCCCGAGTTTTCTGGATACTCCGTTGACGTACACCTCCTGACCTTCGGTAATTTTAAGCGCGGTCAAAATACCGCTTAGCTTTTCCGCACCGGTAGCGCTCTCTTTGATCATCTCTTTCTTAATGAGATCTACCCATTGCTTTAGACTTATTTCATCCGCTTTTGAATTTTCAGGCTTTAACTTTAGCTTGTCAGAGTCTGATTTCGGGAAGGGGTTATTTTTTTTCGCTTCATCGCGCTCTCTTCTTTTAGCAAGACTAAGCTTCGCCTTAATTCCACCTTGCGCAAATTGAGCATCGGCTAACTCGTCTATTTTCTTATTTTCTTTATCTATAAATTCAGTCACCGCTTCCAGGGCCTTCATCGGATCATCAGAATGACCGCGGATAATCCTCTTGATCGTCTTGGCCC
>CAZAPB010000133.1:0-1002 GCA_964486835.1 uncultured Planctomycetia bacterium | reverse complement strand
CATGCCGTCAAGCTGTCTACCAAGCGCCGGGAACATCGAGGCTGCCACCGCTTTTTTGGCGAGTTCATCAAGCAGGTTACTACCGTGATAGACATTGGCCATAACGCCGGAGTCTCCCGCAAAAAAGGCGGTCAAAAGATCTTTCTCCGAGAGAGACAGATCCATAGCTTTGGTTTCAATCCGGGAGATTTTATCCTCAAGATCACTGGTCCCGGCGGAGCGGCGTTGATCGCGGGCAAAACGCCGGTAAGCCACCGCAACGCCGGCTGCTTTGCGGTACGCCCAGGCCAAAAGACCTTCACGGCTTTGCGAAGGAGCGTTCAATAAAAGCGCCGCTTCGAAAAGTTCTTCTTCCATCTGCTCTTCATTGGCGCTGACCACCACCAGGCCAAAAACTCTTCGCATCCTCTCAATGGCATCCTTATGTTTTTCACGGTCAACACCGGCTCGCAGAACAACGACACGGGATATTGCCGGTTGGCCCACTGCCTCGACTTGGCTCAACCGAACGTATTTCCCCTCCGAGCCGGCATGTCCCAGCTTGGCTCCGGAAACCGGGGGGACAATGGGCTGTGCTTGATTAAAAAGAGCTTCCACTTTACCGTCAACTGAACTGATCAATCGCGCAATGTCGTCCTGCTTCTCTGAGCGGCCCCAATCAATCAGATCATCCATTTCAGTCAACTGGCGCTTCGCGGCCGTAGCGTCAAAAACCGCGACTTCTTTTTGCATTTGATCCCCTACGGCATCATCGGCCAGCGCATAAGCCTGGCGGGTGAGAGCGGTATCAAGCCGCGCCCAAAACTTTTTATCATCTTCATGCTGAGGCGGATTGGCTACCCCCATGAAGTGGTATAACTGTTTCTTTTTAATGGGATCAGGCGCGGGAAAACCAACCAGCCCTGTGCCGATGCCAGGCGCCAGAGGAGCTATAAAATCTGAAGGCTCTGCCGGCTTTTTATCGTCGGGAGCCGGTGGCTTTAGGATTTGGCGATGCACTAC
>CAZAPB010000132.1:0-3974 GCA_964486835.1 uncultured Planctomycetia bacterium | reverse complement strand
GCGGTTTTATCATGGGCTTCAACCAAAAAGAGGTTTTAATCCTGCTTTTGGGCAGAGCCAAGGGCATCCGGGTGTCGGATATAGTTTATTCCGATGAGGGACCTTTCAAGGTGCCTGTCGGTGATCGTTTTATCGGAAGACTTGTCAATGCCCGCTGTGAACCGATTGATTGGAAAGGCCCGATAGAGGCCGACGCTCTATGGGATGTCTTCAGGCCCGCGGCGTCAGTTCTCGAAAGAGTCCCTATCCATCAAATGCTCAAAACAGGCGTTCGCACGATCGATTCCTGCCTTCCTGTCGGTAAGGGGCAGAGGGAGCTTATCATCGGGGACCGGATGACCGGCAAGACAAGCCTGGCGCTTGATGTGATCCTCAACCAAAAAAATAAGAATGTGATCTGTGTTTACTGCTGTGTCGGAAAAGATTTTTCCTCATTTAAGAAGGTCGTCAGTCTGCTCAAAGAGCATGGGGCGCTTGACTACACGATTGTGGTGGCATCTTTGGCTTCTTCCTCTATAGGGGAGCAATATCTGGCGCCTTACACGGCGTCCTGTCTGGGCGAACACTTCATGTACGGCGGGCGGGATGTTTGTGTCGTGTTTGACGATCTGACCAAACACGCGTGGGCCTACCGTGAACTTTCGCTGCTTCTTGAAAGGCCGCCGGGCCGGGAGGCGTATCCGGGGGATATTTTTTATATTCATGCCCAGCTAATGGAGCGAGCGGGTAAATTGTGTCCTGAGCTGGGCGGGGGATCTATGACATTTTTCCCCATTGCCGACACCATTATGGGCGATATCACCGGTTTTATTCCGACCAGTATTATTTCTATGACCGATGGCCAGATTTATCTAGATTCCAGTTTGTTTGCGGCCGGTTTTAAGCCGGCGATCGATCTGGGTGTTTCTGTTTCGCGTATCGGAAATAAGGTTTTGCCGCCTTTGCTAAAAGAGGCCAGCCGTGATATTGGATTGGGTTATATCCAATACAGGGAGTTGCTTAAATCCACGAAATTGCGTTCTGTCTTTTCCGAAGATGTGAGCCGACGGCTCAAGCGCGGAGAAAAGACGCAATGTATCCTGATACAGGAAAACAACAAGCCTTCTTCTATCGCGGAGGAAATTCTGTTTTTTTATGCGCTCAACAAGGGCATGCTCGATGTTCTTTCCGATGATGAATGTGAACGATTTAAGAAGAATATTCTCATCGAGGTCGAAAAGTCAGCGCCTGAAGTCGTGCGCCGGCTTGAGGAAGGAACCATTCTCACGGCGGAGGATGAAGGTGTGCTAAAAAAACATCTAGTGGAGTTTTTTAAGAAAAGCGAATAACGGATGGTGGACAGTGGAGAGTGG
The DNA here is from genome assembly GCA_964486835.1 of uncultured Planctomycetia bacterium. Lineage (GTDB taxonomy): Bacteria > Omnitrophota > Gorgyraeia > 2-02-FULL-51-18 > 2-02-FULL-51-18 > CAMDWQ01. The sequence goes on along the minus strand of CAZAPB010000132.1, from coordinate 2,622 downwards.
ACAGTGGATAGTGGAGAGTGGATAGTGGATAGGGACTTAAGATCTTTGTTGGGCCGCCCCTGTGTTCCTATTCACTATCCACTATGCACTATCCACTAATAAGAAAATGCCAACAGTCGGTGAAATAAAAGATGAAATGAAATTCAGCACTCAGCTGGGAGAGCTTATTGACGCGATGAAGGACAGAGCGGTCTTTGGGTTTCGTAGTCTTGAACGCCGATTGAAAAACTTTGAACGGTATGACGGATTCCTGGATTATTTTTCTCAAATCATTGATACCCAAAACTGCCGTCATCCTTTTGTCAAACCCGGCATGCTGGGCAAGCCGGCGATTCTATTGATTACTTCTGACGAGGGGTTTATGGGCGGCTTAAATCTCAAGGTGATTAACACCGCTTTGGAAAAGAAAGGCGCCGGAGAGGCTGTTCTTTACGTTGTGGGAGAACGCGGCGCGCGGGGCCTCGAGGAAATGGGTCTGCATCACAAATGGTATGCGTGGAGCCATTTTAAAACGAGGGAAAATCTTGCGTCAGCTGTTTGCAGTGATTTGCTGGGCGGTATGCGTGAAGGAAATTTTGACAGATTGATCGCGGTTTATTCACAATGTCAATCGTTTATGATCCAGCGGATCGCTGTGTTGGAGCTATTGCCGTTGACGATGGACCCGCCACTAATGCGTTGGCGGGCAAGCGTGGGACCCGCCACTAATGCGTTGGCGGGCAAGCGTGGGATCAAGGACGAGAGGCCAGAGGCGATTATGGAGTCGCCGGTGGATGATATGGTCGATTATTTGGGCGAATGTGTTGTTTTGCGCTTACTTTCTAAAATGCTTGAGCAGAGCAAGCTTTCCGAGTACGCGGCCCGGGCTATTCATCTTGAAAAAAGCGGAAATGATATTTCTGAGAGAAACGAGCATTTGAAGCTTGAGTATTTTCGGGCGCACCACGCGATTATTGATAAGGGTGCGCGGGAGCTGTTTTCTGCGCAAATCATTCGACGAAAAGCGTAAGGACTAAAAGCGTGTCAAAGTATCAAAGTATCAGAGCGTCAAAGCGTCAAAGATTCAAAGCATCAAAGAGAGAGCAAAAAAGGCAAAAGCCTTGTTTTTCTATGACGCTCTGACGCTTTGATGCTTTCACGCTAAAAAGAACGAGGGTTATATGAATCTGCAAGGAAAAGTAATTGCTGCGCAGGGGCCGGTGGTGGATGTGCAATTTGAACAGACATCGGCGATGCCGGCTATTTATGAGATTGTGCGCGTGAAAAAGTCTGACGGCCAGACCCTCAATCTTGAGGTGGCCGAGCATCTGGAAAACAATATCGTGCGGTGCATCGCGATGGAGTCGACGCTGGGCCTTTGCCGCAACACCGAGGTGGAAATAACAGGCGCGCCCTTGACCATTCCCGTGGGAGACGAACTTTTTGGACGAATTATTAATGTCACCGGAGAGCCGATTGATAATAAAGGGCCGATCCGTTCAACGAAATCCGCCGTCATTGAAAAAGACATCTCGAAGCCCTATTTGAATCCGGACAGGCTTGTCGGGGAACGGCCGCAGAACCTGGAAACAGGCATTAAAATGATCGATCTTCTGTTTCCTCTGTTAAAAGGCTCCAAGATGGGGCTGATCGGCGGCGCGGGTCTGGGCAAGACACTTCTGATCCTGGAGCTCATTCACAATGTGATCAACCAGCATGAAGGCGCCTGTGTTTTTACGGGGGCGGGGGAAAGAATCAGGGAAGGTAACGAGCTATATAATGAATTTCAGAAGCAGGGGATGCTCGATAAAATCATGTTCGCGTTCGGTCAGATGAATGAGCCGCCCGGCGCCAAATTTGGCATCGCGTTTACAGGCGTCACCCTGGCGGAGTATCTTCAGAGCTGTGATAAAGATGTTCTCTTTTTTATCGACAACGTTTACCGGTTTGTGCAGGCCGGTGCGGAGGTATCCACGCTTTTGGGCCGTGTCCCGTCCGAGACCGGTTACCAGCCGACATTGGCCTCCGAGGTCAGTGACCTCCAAGAAAGAATACGCTCAACCGAAGGCAGTTCGATCACCGCGATTGAGACAGTCTATGTCCCCGCGGATGATTTGACGGATCCGGGAGTTATCGCTATTTTTAATTTCCTGAACTCGATCGTGGTGTTGTCGAGAGAAAAGGTAAAATTGAAGCTTCACCCCGCGATTGACCCTTTGCTGTCCTCATGCAGTCATCTGGATCCGGTGATTGTCGGTAGGGAACATTTTGATATTACCGGAGCTGTAATCCGAATGTTTACCAAGCATAAAGAACTTGGTAAAATTGTGCCGGTGATCGGCGTCGAAGAACTCTCGGCGGCCGACAGGATTCTTTATGAGAGGGCCCGGAAGCTTCAGAATTTTTTGACACAGCCTTTTTTCACAGCGGAAGCCTATACGGGGCGCAAGGGTGTGTATGTTCCGCTCAAAGACACGCTGGACGGGTGTGAGAAGATCATGAGCGGGAGGATGGATAATGTCCCGGAGGAAAAGTTTTATTTGATTGGGAGCATTTAGAGCGTCAAAGCGTCAAAGCGTTAAAGCGTTAAAGCGTCAAAGCGTCAAAGCGTCAAAGCGTCAAAGCGTCAAAGCGTCAAAGCGT
>CAZAPB010000131.1:0-3978 GCA_964486835.1 uncultured Planctomycetia bacterium | reverse complement strand
GGTATTCTGGCCGCCGGTATGGCGCATGAAATAAAAAATCCCCTCACCGCCATTAAGACCTTCGCCGAATACCTGCCTCAAAAAGGCGCGGATGCGGTATTTCGTGAGAAGTTCTCCAGACTGATCTCTGAAGAGGCCGGAAGGATATCTGTCATTGTGCGAGATCTATTGTTGTTTGCCAAGCCGGGGATACCGGCGATAGCGCCCTGCAATCCCGCGGAGATCTTAAGAGATATCTCCGAGCTTCTCAAAGCTGACATGCTGAAGTCTTCTGTCGAGCTTCAAATGCATGAAGATACACCGCCGCCCAAGTGCCTGGCCGATCGGGCTCAGATCAAACAAGCATTCTTAAACATCATCCTGAACGCAATAGACGCGATGATGCCGCGGGGAGGAGGACGTCTTTCGGTGAGCATCCTGCCTGCCGGGCGGATGGTGGAGATAGCTATTTCGGACACCGGTATCGGAATTGAACCCGATAAGATCGCGTACCTTTTTGACCCGTTTTATTCAAATAAAGATGGCGGCACCGGTTTGGGACTTGCCATTACTCACTCAATTATTGAGAAGCACCGGGGAAAAATTGAAGTGGAGAGCGTCATGGGCGAAGGCACTGTTTTTAAGATATTGTTGCCCAAGGGCTGATTTTAGTTCGTCGCTTCAAATGCGACAATAAAACTCGTACCGATCCCCGGTTCGCTTTTCACGGAGATGTTTCCTTTATGGGAAGTGACAATCTCTTTGACGATGGACAGCCCTAAGCCTGTTCCAAATTCTTTCGTCGTATAAAAGGGCTCGAAGATATGAAGTAGATGCTCCTTGGGTATTCCGTGGCCTGTGTCTGAGACACTCACCAACAGCTTCAAGCCGTCATTCGCGGCGCAACTTACCGTCAGGCGTCCGCCTTCGGGCATGGCTTGGATAGCGTTGAGAAATAGATTAAGAAATACCTGCTTGAGCTGGTTCTTATCCCCGGAAATTTTTGCGGCGCCGGCGAGATCTATTATCAGTTCGATTTTACGGCTCAAAAAGGTATTGTTGAGGGGATCAAGTGTCTCCTCCAATAGCGAGGCTATCTCGATGGATTCAAGCTTGGGCGTCTGCGGTTTTGAAAAATCCAAAAGCTGTTTGACGATGCCGTCGATCCGGCCAACCTCACTTAAGATCACCTTCTGGAACTTGTTCCTAAAGTCAGGGTCATCATATTTTTTTGGCAGGTACTCAGTAAATGTTCTTATGGCCGCTAAAGGATTCTTTATCTCGTGAGCCATGCCCGACGCGAGCGTGGCAACGGCTCTGAGCTGGTCTTGCTTTTGGAGCTCTGAATGCATTTTAAGGTTTTCAATGGACAACTTGGCAATGTCTTTTCCAAAAATAACGCGGTCAACAAAGCGGTTCAATAAAGACCGGATCGGATTGAACAGGAGAGTGATCGTCATGCCGCTAAGTAGGGTGATGGTCAGTGAATGATAGCCAAAGTAGTGACTCGATATTCTCTCTCCGGCTAAGATAAAAATTGCGTATATCATAGTTACGATCAAAGTAAGCAAGGCATAGACAAAGGTCTTTTTAACAGCTTGACTCAGTTCGAGAAAATCATGTTTGAAAATAAGGTAAAATGTGCCCACGGTCAAAAGCATTACCCCAAGATTTCCTATAGGCGGTATGAATATGCTGTCCCAAAAAAGGATCCAATTAGATAGTCCGCCGATCCACCCGGCGACTCCTATGATGAGGTAGCTTTTTAAATTGATATTTCTAGGAGCGGTAATGTCGCGCGAAGATTTCCATAAGATCAGCCACGCCCATAGAACATAAAGGCACTGCACGACGATCAGCGACGCCAGATATGCTGTTCCGTGAGCCCAAAACAGAAACGGACCCCGCGCTCGCACGTGATTCAAATCCAAAAACAGCCAGATATAATTCATCCAGGCTAGGACAAAACTGATCAAATATCCAAATATTAAAAAGAAAATATTTTTCTTAATGGAATCCGTAAGAAGTACAGCATAGTGAAAATAAGCAATGTGAATAAAGCAGACGGCGTACAGCAGGAGTTGAAGAAATAACAACGCGTATTCACGCTGTGTTTGAATGCCCCACAGAAAATAGGGAAAAGTGTAAAGGAATAAAAGCAGGGAAAACCAACCATGGCCCAGAAGAATAGGTTTTCTAGATTTGCTAAAAAAAATAATTGAGGCGGCGGTCAATGCTGTGACCGCGTTGATTCCGTGGATAACCGCGTAGATGTTCATGGGATTAAGTTATCCAAAACCATTAAAATAATCAATTGATTTGACTCGCCGGAGAATGTCATATAGCGTATAAATTTTAGGCTATTTTGATAAAATTTGCTAAGAAATATATTAATGATGTTGACATCTATAATAATAGATTATATTATAAGAACAGGTCGGTTAATAGTTTATAAAGTTTTGAATTATAAATGCAATGGACATGGGGGTGGTGTGAGAGCAAAATATCAAATGCTTTTGATGCTTGCAGGGTTATTTATATTTAGTCCTTCAAGCTCATATGCTGTTGGGTCAAGTGGTTTTGAACTGGGAACCAATACAGCAAGATCTCTTGGCCGAGGAAACGCGGTGTCAGCCGACCCAGGCGAGCCGGCGGCTGTGGTGTTTAACCCTGCAGGTCTAACCAGTCTCGAAGGAAATCAGGTTAGTATGAGTACATCATTGCTAACTTTTTCAACCGAATATAATGGCGCAAATGGGGGCATTAGCGAAGATTCAGCCACGCTTATGTCGACGGTCCCTTCATTCTTTATGTCATTCTCAACGCCGATCAAACAACTCAAAGTAGGGGCGGGTGTGAATGCGCCTTTTGGCCTGGCAACTCACTATAGCAGTACTGGCAATTTTAGGTACACCGCGCATTACAATCAGATCAAAACGGTGGCATACAACCTGTCCGCCGCGTATGAGGTCCAGGAGTGGTTGTCTGTCGGTGTGGGGATGACTTACTTAGAAGCCTCTACCAAGCAAGTAGGCAAGCTTAATAACACATTCTTCGCCGGCGGGTTTCCTTTGAATGACACGGATTTTGAGTTGGACGTTAAAGGCCATGGCATGGGCATGAATGTCGGTGTGCAGATCAAGCCGGCGGAGAAACATTTTCTGGGCGTGTTCTATCGCACACAAGTTCGCACCAAGCAGAAAGGCGAAGTGTCGATGGATAATATTCCAGCCGCCTTGGGGGGAGCCTACAATACGGGTGGTCCGAGTTATTATACGGGGGCTAACACAAATATTACGTTCCCCGGGAGCTTAACTTTAGCCTATAAGTACCAAATCAATGAAAAGTGGGATGTCGAGACTGATTTTACATGGACAAGATGGTCGGTGTTTGATCGGGTTGATATATCGTTTGATAATCCGAGCGCTATACTAAATGCTATGACACCCGTAAATGAGGAGTTTAAAAATTCATTCTCTTTCCAATTAGGGTCATCCTATCAGATTGATGATACATGGACCGCAAGCGGTGGGTACTTTTATTATCAACGAACTGCAAACAAAGCAACATACAGCAATGCTATACCTGATAGCGACCGGCACGGTTTTTGCTTAGGTCTCCAATATAATAAACCTAAGTATTCAGTACACTTATCGTATATCGGAGAATTCTTACCTGGCATCAACATCGACAATAATGTTGGAGCAACCAACGGTGCAGTGGTTGATGGCCAGTACTCGAGTTTTGCAAACATCCTCTCGATGGATGCAGTGTGCAAATTTTAATGCGGGTAAAAGGAAACAAGGGAACTAACGAATAACGAGATGCAACGCCAATCGAGCAAGCTCGTTTAATGAAGAAAAAAATATTTTTAAGGCATTCAGTGGTTATTGATTATTTCTTAATAGACAAAAAACCGGCAGCCATTCAATTCGGAGAGCGTTGGAGATTTTGAAAAGAGAGTTTACCTATTCGCACTATGCATACAAGTACCTATGA
>CAZAPB010000130.1:0-4003 GCA_964486835.1 uncultured Planctomycetia bacterium | reverse complement strand
AAAGATAAAAGATTAAAGATAAAAGATTAAAGATAAAAGATTAAAGATAAAAGATAAAGATTAAAACGATAACTTTTTGAGTGAGCGCTATGGAAGATAAAAATAGAATTTATATATTTGACACCACGCTGAGGGATGGCGAGCAGTCGCCGGGCGCGAGTTTGGATGGAAAACGCAAGCTTGAGATCGCCCGTCAGCTGGCGGAACTGCGTGTTGATATTATCGAGGCCGGATTTCCGATCACGTCTGCCGGTGATGCCGCCGCGGTCAAGAAGATTGCAGAGGAGATCAGGGGGCCGGTGATTTGCGCGCTGGCCAGAGCGGTCCAAAAGGATATGATCGTGGCGTTGGACTCACTCAAGTCCGCCAAGAGGTCACGTTTGCATGTTTTTTTGGCGACATCCGCCATCCATCGGCAGTTTAAGTTAAAGAAAGCCAAGGAAGAGATCGTGACCCTGGCGGTTCAGGCGGTCAAGTTTGCCCGCAATCATATTGCCGAGGTTGAATTCTCTCCGGAAGATGCTTCACGCACGGAGCCGGATTTTTTGTACCAGGTGGTCGAGGCGGTTATTTCTGCCGGTGCTACGGTTGTCAACATTCCTGATACAGTCGGATATACCACGCCTTTTGAGTATGGCGATTTGATCAAGGGTATTTTTGACAATGTTCCGAACATCAACAAGGCGGTCGTGAGCGTTCATTGCCACAACGATCTTGGTTTGGCGGTAGCCAATTCGCTGGCCGCCATTCGTTGCGGGGCGCGACAGGTAGAATGCACCATCAATGGCATAGGCGAAAGGGCTGGGAACGCCGCGATGGAGGAGATCGTCATGGCGCTGGACACTCGTCCGGATATTTTCGGGCTGTATACCAACATTAAAAAAGACCAGATATGCAAGGCCAGTCGCATGGTTAGCTCACTGACCGGCATGGTGGTACAACCCAACAAGGCGGTTGTCGGTCGCAATGCTTTCACTCATGAGTCTGGCATTCATCAGGATGGCCTTTTAAAAAACCGCAAGACCTATGAGATCATGCGCCCCGAAGATATTGGTTTTGGAGAGACACAGTTGGTGCTGGGCAAACATTCAGGCCGCCACGCGCTGGAAAGCAGGCTTCAAAAGCTCGGCTATAAACTGAGCGCCAAAGAACTCGAGCAGACGTTTGACAGCTTCAAGCGTTTAGCGGACCGCAAAAAAGAGGTTTTTGACGACGATTTAGTGGCGCTGGTGGATAAAGAGATCGTTGCCGCGCCCAAGACCTATGAGCTTGTTTATTTGAGTGTTCTGACAGCCACTGACAAGGCGCCCAAGGTTAGTTTGCGTCTCAAGGAAAAGAAAAAGGTCCGCGAGGCTACCGGTAGCGGCAGTGGTCCCGTTGACGCGGCATATAAGATCATCGACAAAATGGTCAAGCAAAATACCCGTTTATTGGACTATCAGATCCGTTCGGTGACGGTTGGCAAGGATGCCCAGGGAGAGGTGACAGTCAAGGTCAAGGATCAGAAAACCGCAGAGGTCTTTCTTGGCCAAGGCATTAGCACTGATATTATTGAGGCCAGCGCTCTGGCTTATCTTGACGCGATCAACAAGATCGTACACCGTTTGCACGCATCCGGCAAAGAATCCTCGCCACATGGGGTCTAGGGCCTATTCCCGATGAACCCTGGCCAGAAAATCGCCGTAAACGCCCAAACGCAGATTTACGGGATTTTTGGCAATCCTGTCCATCATTCGCTTTCCCCGTTGATTCACAACGCGGCTTTTTCTCATTTCAACCTTAACAGTGTATATCTTGGTTTTCCGGTAGAGCCAGACTATCTGGGCATCGCGTTTGAAGGGATACGTTCGCTGGGAATACGAGGCGTCAACGTGACAATCCCTTTCAAGGAAGAAGCGTTGGATTTTGTGGATGATGTGCCTGAGGATGTCGACCGCTGTACCGGCGCTATCAATACCGTGCTTAATGAGAACGGCAAACTATCAGCCTACAATACAGACGGTCCCGGTTTTTTGATGGCTCTTGGTGATGAGCTCTCGTTTGACCCGAATGGAAAATCAGTACTAGTCCTCGGCGCCGGAGGCGCGGCACGGGGCGCCGTATTTTCACTAGCCCGCGCCAGAGCTGAAAAGATATGGATTCTCAATCGCAGTGTTGAACGCGCCGAAGGACTGGCGGAACATGCGGCTAGTTTTTTTTTAGAAACAGAATTTGAGGCGGTCAAACATCTTTTTGAAATCCAGGGCGAGAAGATCGACCTTGTAGTGAACGCGACAAGCTGTGGCATGGCCGGTAATCAGCAGGCACCGCTGGACCTGAGAGTGCTGGAGCAAGCAACGTCGGTGTACGACCTGGTCTACACGCCTGCCGAAACGCCATTTCTTAAAACTGCCAAAGAGCTCGGTTTTCCTTGCGCAAACGGACTGGGCATGCTGATTAACCAGGCGGCGCTGTCCTTTCAGATATGGACCGGCAAAACCGAAGGCGTGTCTGAGATAATGAGGGCCGCCCTAAAGGAGAAGGGGATTTGATGGAAAATTTATTTGCGTTTATGTTTGGCGCGATTACAGGAAGTTTTTTGAACGTCTGTATTTACCGTATCCCGTTGGAACAGTCGGTAGCATACCCGGGCTCGCACTGCGGCGCCTGCTCAAAACCTATTCGCTGGTATGATAATGTGCCGGTGCTGAGCTATATTTTATTGCGCGGCCGTTGCCGTGACTGCAAAGCGCATTATTCAGTCCAGTATCTTTTGATTGAGATTCTTACAGGTTTTATTTTTATTATTTTTTACAATTACTTCCATATTTCGGCGACATCATTGGTATTGTTGGTTTTTACGCTGGCGTTGTTGACGCAGAGCGTGATTGATTATCACCACAAGATCATTCCGGATGTGATCACTCTGCCGGGCATTGTGATTGGATTGGTAGTCTCGGCCATGTTCCCTGTTTTGCATGGAGCGGCCGATTGGCGCGCCGGATTGTATTACTCGGCGGTTGGGATGTTTGTCAGCGGCGGTTTTTTATACGTGCTGGCTGTTGTTGCCGAGCGCGTTTTAAAGAAGGAGGCAATGGGCGGCGGCGACATCAAACTTTTAGCGATGATTGGGGCATTTTTGGGATTGACTGGCGCGTTCTGGACTATTTTCGTGGGTTCGCTGGTAGGCGCGGTTGTAGGCGCAGTCTATCAGGTGGTCAAAAAAGAGGAGCAGATCCCGTTCGGACCTTTCTTGGGGCTGGCCGCTGTTCTTTATATTTTTTTTGGAGAGCTCGCGATCAATTGGTATCTTGGGTTTTTTCGCGTGGGATCTCTTTAATTTTTTAAATCAATAGGAGGGGTCGATCATGCTTCGTTTCTTGACCAGTGGTGAATCACATGGCAAATGTCTTATCGCGATTCTCGAAGGAATGGTCTCCGGACTGAAAGTGTCAGAGGCTGAGATTGATTTGGAGCTGGGACGCCGGCAAGAAGGTTATGGGCGCGGCGGCCGCATGACGATAGAAAAAGACAGAGCCCAGATCATGTCGGGAGTGCGTTTTGGCCGGACCATTGGCGGGCCGATCTCCTTATACATACCCAACAGGGATTTTAAGATCAATGAGCTTCCGGTCGTTAAACGGCCGCGTCCCGGTCACGCGGATCTGGTCGGTGCGGTTAAATACGATTGCCAGGATGTGCGTGATGTGCTTGAGCGTGCCAGCGCGCGCGAGACAACTTCCCGGGTGGCGGTGGGCGCGCTGTGTAAGATTTTTTTGAAACAGTTCGGTGTTGATATCCTGAGCCATGTGGTATGCATCGGCGGCGTGACGGCCGACACCCAGAGGCTGAGTTTTGATCAGATCAAAAAGGCATCCTGGGGTTCGCCGATGCATTGCGCGGATAAGTCCGCCGAGAAGAAGATGATGGCCCGCGTCGATGAGGCCAAAGTGTCCAAGGATACCATCGGAGGCATCTTCGAGGTGGTTGTCAGGGGAGTGCCGATGGGATTGGGAAGCTTTGT
>CAZAPB010000129.1:0-4182 GCA_964486835.1 uncultured Planctomycetia bacterium | reverse complement strand
TCAAGCGGATTGAAGAGTTTGACGCGTTTGTCGGTAATGTGCTTAGAGCTCACGAGGATGAACCGGTGCGCATCTGCTTGACAAGCGATCTGTCCGAGTCTCTGACTCAAAAAATCGCGACGCGCAGTCCCGTACCGGTCCTTTTCTCCGGTGAAGGCATTGAGCGTGGAAAGAATGGCTCGTTCAATGAAAAAGTTTGTGCTCAAGCGCACACTGCCCACGAAAAAGGGCATGAGTTTTTGTTGTCATTTTTGAAAAAATAGAATGGGGAATCGAACATGAGCCTGATTGTACAGAAATACGGCGGTTCAAGCGTGGCCAATCCCGACCGTATTAAGAAGGTGGCCGAAAGAGTGGCAGGGTACAAAAAGAAAGGTCATTCTTTGGTGGTTGTGGTCAGTGCGTTGGGAGACACCACGGACGATCTTCTCGAGCTGGCGGATAAGATCACCAAGAACCCTTCGCGCCGGGAGCTGGACATGTTGATGTCTACCGGCGAGCAGATCTCAGTAGCTCTGTTGGCGATGGCATTGCATGAGCTGGATTGTGACGCGATCTCATTTACAGGCTATCAGGTCGGCATCAAAACCGATTCGACGCACACCAAGGCGCGCATCATTGACATCTCCTCCAGCAGAATTTCGGATGAGCTGAAGAAAAAGAAAGTTGTTATTGTGGCTGGTTTTCAAGGCACTGACGTCAACAAGGATATTACCACTTTGGGCCGCGGAGGCAGTGATCTGACGGCCGTGGCTTTGGCTAAGGCGCTCAAGGCTGACACCTGCGAAATATACACGGATGTCGACGGTATCTATACGACCGACCCCCGCCTGGTCAAGGAAGCGCAAAAAATCGACCGTATTAGTTATGAGGAAATGCTTGAATTGGCCGCCTCGGGCGCTCAGGTTATGCAGTCGCGCTCGATTGAAGTGGCCGGAAAATACAATATTCCACTGCATGTACGCAGTAGTTTTTCTTATCAAGAAGGCACATGGATCGTGAGGGAGGATAAATCGATGGAAGATGTTCTGATACGTGGCGTGTCTGTTAGTAAAAATGAGGCAAAATTAACCGTGAGCGGTGTACCCAACAAACCCGGCATCGCCGGTAGAATCTTTCGCACGTTGGCCGACCATGGCATCAATGTGGACGTGATCATCCAGAACATCGGGCAATCTTTTTCGACCGATATATCTTTTACCGTTCCGCGTAATGAAGCCGACGCCGCTGTCGCGCGCATCAAGAAGGTTGCCGCCCAAACGGGAATACGCGCCGTTACCAAGGATCCCGAGATTGCCAAGGTTTCCGTTGTAGGCATCGGTATGCGTAGCCACGCGGGTGTGGCGGCCCAGATGTTTGAAGTATTGGGAAAGAACGGGATCAACATCGAGATGATCTCGACTAGTGAGATCAAAATATCCTGTGTGGTCAAACTGGCCGCCGCAGACAAAGCTGTGAAACTGTTGCATAAGGCGTTCGGTTTAGACAAAAAGAAAAAATGAGCTTGTCTGCCAAGAAAATACAGATATACGACACTACTCTGCGCGATGGCTCGCAGGGGGAGGGGATATCTTTCTCGGTTCAGGATAAGCTGATGATCGCCCGGCGTCTGGACGAGGCGGGTTTTGACTATATCGAGGGCGGCTGGCCGGGGGCCAATCCCAAGGATGTACAGTTTTTTGAAGAGGCGAAAAAAATTAAGTTCCGTCACGCCAAGTTAGCGGCATTTGGTTCAACCATGAGGGCGGGAGGGAAGGCTTCCGAAGACGAGGTGCTACGGGGTCTTTTAGCGGCCGAAACTGGTGTTATCACAATATTTGGCAAAAGTTGGGACCTGCATGTGCGCGAAGTTTTCAAGGTCGAGCTCGATGAAAATCTGCGCATGATCTATGAATCAGTCAAATATTTGAAGTCGCTGGGTAAGGAAGTCATCTATGACGCAGAACATTTTTTTGACGGCTACCAAGCCAATGCTGAATATGCGCTAAAGACCATTGCCGCCGCTCGTGATGCCGGCGCGTCGGTCATTATTCTTTGCGAGACTAACGGCGGAAATATGCCTTCGGCGGTTGCCAGGATTGTAGCTGATGTGCGCGCGAAATTAAAGCACCCGATAGGCATTCATACTCACAATGACACGGCAATGGGTGTGGCCAACGCAATTGTCGCGGTTGAGGCTGGAGCCATTCATGTCCAGGGCACGATCAACGGCATCGGCGAGCGCTGCGGCAACTGCGACCTGATCCCGGTGATAGCCAATCTTGAGCTTAAATTCGGTTTTTTCTGTCTCCCTGAAGGCAAGTTGCGCGAATTAACCGAGATCTCGCACTTTGTCAGTGAAATATGCAATGCGGTGCCCGCCAAGGGACAGCCCTATGTCGGACAGAGTGCTTTTGCTCATAAGGGAGGCGTCCATATCGACGCGGTCAAGAAGAACGCAGCGACCTACGAGCATGTGGATCCGGCTCTTGTAGGAAATTCTCGTAAGCACCTGGTTTCGGAGATCGGCGGCCGCACGAACATTATCCTCAAAGCCCAGGAATGGGGCATTGAGCTCAAGAAGGACGCGCCTGAGACCAAAAAGATACTTCACGATGTGCAGTTGCTCGAGAATGAGGGCTATCAATTTGAGGGCGCTGACGCGAGCGTTGAGCTTTTGATGCGCAAGATCATCGGTAAGCGCAAAGAGTTCTTTAAAGCCGTGGCTGAGATCAAAAATGAACGTATCGGCGAAGCCAATCCCGAAGCGGTGGCTACGGTCAAAGTAACCGTTCACGGAAAAAAAACAGAAGAGGTTACCAGGGCGGGTGATGGTCCCATCGACGCGCTTGGCCGGGCTCTGCAAGAGGCGCTGGCTGACTCATATCCTGAAGTAGGTGAGGTTGAGCTTGATGACTACAAGGTACGCATCGTCAATTCCAAAGCGGGCACGGCCGCTAAGGTGCGTGTGGTAATCGAATTTCATGACAAGGACCGTGTTTGGTCAACGGTAGGCGTCTCAACCAACATCATCGAGGCAAGCTGGAAGGCTTTGGTCGACGCTTATGAGTATAAACTTTTGAGGAGTCGCTGATGTCCGAAAAACCTAGGGCCAAACACGAAAAGCCCGCCGAAAATATACTCGCCAATCCTAACGAGCTCCCCAAGGTTTATGATGCCAAGATAGTCGAAAAAAAATGGTATGAGGAGTGGAAGAAAAGAGGTTACTTCAAAGCTTCTTCCAGTTCAGGTAAAAAACCCTATGTGATTATGATCCCGCCGCCTAATGTCACAGGCATTCTGCATATGGGTCATGCGCTTAATAACACGATACAAGACATCCTGGTGCGCTACAAGCGCATGTCCGGATATGAGGCGCTGTGGATGCCCGGTACCGATCACGCCGGCATTGCCACGCAAAATGTAGTGGAAAAATCAATTCGCGAAGAAGGCCTTAACCGGCACCAGCTGGGCAGGGAAAAATTCCTTGAGCGTGTTTGGAAGTGGCGCGAAAAATATGGCAACACCATCATCCGACAGCTTCAGACGCTCGGGTCATCCTGCGACTGGGATCGCACTCGCTTCACAATGGATGAGGGCCTCTCTGAGTCGGTTCGCGAAGTGTTTGTACAGCTTTATGAGAAAGGTCTTATTTACCGCGGCGAGTACATTATCAACTGGTGTCCGCGCTGTCAAACCGCGCTTTCTGACGAGGAGGCCCAGCACAAGGAGTTGATGGGCCATTTATATCATTTGAAATACCAGATCGAAGGCACCGATCAACATGTCACGATAGCCACAACACGTCCGGAGACGATGCTCGGCGACACGGCGATCGGTTTCAATCCTAAGGATGAGCGTTATCAGCACCTGATCGGAAAGACCGCGATCCTGCCGCTGTTGAACCGCCGCCTAAAGATCATTCAAGACGAGCAGATCGATCCCAAGTTTGGCACCGGGGCGCTGAAGATAACGCCGGCGCATGACCCGGTAGATTTTCAGCTGGCTCAGAAGCACGGCCTTGAGATCATCAACATCATGAATCCGGATGCCACGCTCAATGACGCGGCCGGCATTTACAAGGGTCTGGACCGTTTTGAGGCCAGAAAAAAGATCATCGCTGAGCTCGAGGACCGGCGCATCCTTCTTGAAACCAAAGAACACCTGCATTCTGTCGGCCATTGCTATCGCTGCTACACGGTG
>CAZAPB010000128.1:0-4268 GCA_964486835.1 uncultured Planctomycetia bacterium | reverse complement strand
GCCAGGGTGGAGGCTTGTCTTTCCAACTCGTTGGGATTTGGCGGACACAACACTTCCATTATTGTAAAAAAGTACAAAGACTGATTGTGCCCGGATTGCTTAAGGGAAAAAAAGGGCTGATCCTGGGTGTTGCCAATAAGCGTAGTCTTGCCTGGGCGATCGCGCAGAGCGCAGTACGCGAGGGGGCACAGTTGGCATTCACTTACCAGGGTGAGCGATTGAGGGATAATGTCAAAGAGTTAGTGTCGACTATACCGGGTTCTGTTTTGTTGCCATGCGATGTGACCAACGAAGAACAAGTAAAGACCGTGTTTGATAAGCTCGTGGAAGCGTGGGGAGGGATGGATTTTATGGCCCACTGCATCGCATATGCCAAGAGTGAGGATTTGGCTGATCAGTATGTTACTACGAACAAGGATGGTTTCGACACGGCTCTTGGAGTAAGTGTTTACTCACTCACCCTTCTTTCTCAGCAGGCCGCTCCGCTTATGGAAAAAAATGGCGGCGGTAGTATTATCACCTTGACCTATCTTGGCGGTGAACGTGTAGTGCCTCGGTACAACGTGATGGGTGTCGCTAAGGCGGCGCTTGAACAGAGCGTAAAGTACTTGGCTAATGACCTGGGGCCAAAAAATATTCGTGTGAATGCTATCTCAGCCGGTCCTGTCAACACCTTGGCCGCTAGAGGCATCTCCGGAATCGCTGAGATGTTTAAGACTATGCGAGATAAAGCGCCACTGCGTCGCAACACCGAACCTGAGGAGGTGGGTGACACCGCAGCGTTTCTTTTTAGCTCGCTGAGCAGAGGAATAACCGGTGAAGTCATCTATGTCGACAACGGGTACAATATTCTCGCAGTCTAGCTTTTGCTAATCGGGGCTGTAACTCTCTAGTTTGCCGGGTTTTCAACGCGGAAAGCGAAGGGTTTGGTGAATATCCCATCTTATTAAGGAACAGGAGCTCAGCGGAATGATTCTGTCCGGTCACTTAAAAAAATTCTTTGTCTGCGCGATCATCATCGCAACTATTCTAATTTACAGCACCCCCTTTTTTTCTCAGGAAGCGGGACAAGCATTGTTTGTTCGCAAAGGGTATTACCTTATTCTTGCTTTAACGGCTCTCTGGGCGTTTCAGTTGGTTCTATGTTTGGAAGGTTGCAAGCCGAATATTAGATTGTTTTGCAGTAATAATTTTTATAGGTTCATCTTTTGTTTCTTAGCTTGTTCTTTGATTTTTCTCGCCTCACCGCCGTATTTCCGGGTCTTGCCCGATGAAATTAACCTTCTTTCTGTATCACAGTCCATGGCGTACAGCAGGAACGTTGATAATGTGATATCGGCTTATTGGATCAGACAACAGTTTCAACCGTTGTTAAGCGCGATACCGTTTCGACCTCTTTTATTCCCTTTTTTTATTAGTATCTTTCACATCTTTACCGGATTCCGTCCAGAGAATGTATTTGTCCTGAACTTTTTTGTTCTTTTGGTCGGTTTGTTATTGATCGTATCACAGGCAACGAAATATACAGGGAGCCGGGTTTGGGCGGTTGTCGCCGTGCTTTTGGTTCTGGCGCAGCCGATTGTGACGCAAACCGCCACATCGGGAGGCTTTGATCTATTAGCTGTTGTTTTCTTGGGGATTGTTCTGATCAATCTCGTGTGGTTCATGAGAGAGCCTCAAGCTTTGCGTTTTGAGTTGCTATGGCTGAATTTATTGATGTTGGCCAACATTCGGTACGAAAGCATCCTTTTTTTTCCTTTGGTAATGTGTCTTCTTTGGGCGAGGGGTTATATTAAACGAGAACTTTTTTCAGGGAGGAGCGGTTTTCTTTATTGGCTTACGCCGCTTTTCCTCTTTCTGTTATTTTACCCCAGGGTCACCTGCAAGGATGGACTAGGTCAGTTGGCCTACGGGGCACCCTCGTTTTCAGTAGCCTATATGCCAACGAACATCAAAGCCCTTTTTCAATATTTTTTTGAGCTAGGAGTTATTTATCCTTATGCCGGCATCGTGAATATTATCGGTGTTATCGCGCTAATATTTTTTGCGTGTCGCCGGCGGCCGGATGGTTCAAAATCTTACAAGCTCAGGCGCAATTATATTCTTATAGCGGGTGCCTGCATCCTGGCCTCTCTTCTAGTACACTTGTTTTACTTTTGGGGAAAAGCGGGTCATCCTTCAACGAGCCGTCTTTTCTTGCTTTATGCCGTGACGCTATCATTGTTTACCGCAGCTTTTTTTTATCAAATTCCCGAATTCAGGAGGAAGCCTGCGGCGGCGTTGTTTTTGGCCGTAATTCTGTTTGTTATTTACCGGCCGTCTCTGGTTAACGATTATTTTTCTTTACAACAGAAACTTCCTTTTGAATACAGGATCGTCAAGAAATTTTTGGATCAAGAGTCCAAAAAAGGCTCCAATTTTATCGTTATTTCAAACCACCCCAATTTATACTCTGCGTTAAATTACGCTGCTATGGATATCAAGAACAAGGCCAATTTGGAGCTGGCCGCACGGTCGCTTGGCACTCATGCGGCGCGGGATATCTTTGTGGTGCAGAGCATTTCATATAAGACGCTAAAGCCAGGGCCGGATTGGATACTGAGCGGCGATTTCAATCTGCAAATGATCGCCGAAGCGGAGATTGATGGCGATTATTTTATTAGGATATCAAAAGTTATTTGAATTCAACTTTTGATGCCTGCGGTGGGGTGGTTTGTATTGATAAGTCTCTGGGTGAAGCAGCAGGCGTAATCGGATTTCTGGCTCTATTTGTCGCAGTTATTTTATTTTGGTTAATCCAGCGTTTTTCGAAGCTGTACCATTTAATTTGTACAACCGGTACTCGTTTTGTGGTATTGATAATTTTATGGGGCATCTGCGGAATCATTGAGATGTTCATGATTATTCGAGAAAAAGCGCCGCTTCGCTGCAATACCGAGCCCAAGGAAAGAGGCGACTCCGCAGTGTTTATTTTTAGCTCGTTGAGCGGGAAATTGCCGGCGAAGTCATGTATGCGGACAACGGATATAAAATATTTTTCCGGTCTAGTTTTTGGGTAGCCAGGGCGGCAGTTCTCTGGCCTATACTGGGCTGGCAACGCGCAGAAAGCGAAGGGTTTGGTGAGTGTCTCAATGTGTCAGGGAATAGGTGTTTAGCAGGATGATTCTATCTTCACGCTTAAAAAAATTCCTTGTCGGCGCGATTATCATCGTGACTATTCTTGTTTATAGCACCCCACTCTTTTCTCATGAAGCGGGACAAGCATTGTTTCTTCGCAAAGGGTATTACCTTATCCTTGCTTTAACAGCGCTCTGGATCTTTCAACTCATTCTATGTTTTGAAAACCGCAAGCCGGACATCAGGCAATTTTTCCGTGAAAACGCCTTTGGTTTTGGACTTTGCTTTCTTCTTTGCGCTATCATCTTCATCTGTTCACCCCCATATTTTAGGGTCCTACCCGATGAAACCAAGCTACTCTCTGTCTCAAAAGCCATGTCCTATGGCCGCAACATAGACAACATAGCCACGGGTTTGTGGTTTGGGCAATCGTTTCACCCTTTATCAGGCGAGATACCGGTTCGCCCACTGTTATTTCCATTTCTTATAAGTATCATGCACGCTTTCACGGGATACCGTGCTGAGAATATATTCGTCTTAAATTTTTTAGTTCTTTTTTCGGGTCTAGCGTTGATTTTTTTGCAGATAAGAAAATACACAGGAAGCCAAGCGTGGGGAGTTGTGGGCGTTTTTCTTGTTCTGGGGCAACCGATTGTGGTGCAAACCGCGGCATCGGGAGGGTTTGACCTGTTGGCGGCTGTGTTTTTAGCCGTGGTTTTGATTAATGCGGGATGGCTCATGAAAGCTCCCGAGGCTTCGCGTTTTGAGTTGCTATGGTTGAACCTATTGATGCTGGCCAACACTCGATATGAAAGCGTAATCTTCTTTCCTTTGGTGCTTGGCATGATGTGGTCGCTGGGTTATATCAAGCGCGTTCTTTTTACCGGTAGGAATGGTTTTTTGTATTACCTCACGCCGCTTTTTCTATTTCTTTTATATTATCCAAGAGCTTTTGTCAAAGACGGCCTGGGGCAGGCGGCGTATGGAGCGCCCGCATTTTCAATGGCGTATTTTCTGACGAACCTCAAAACTTTTTTTTATGCTTTTTTTGATCTAACCTCGCATTATCCCTACGCAGGTCTTATTAATATCATAGGTGTTCTTGCGCTAATATTTTTTACGTGTCATCGGCCGTCAGATGGCTCAAAGTC